>CAMVQX010000027.1 GCA_947169755.1 uncultured bacterium | reverse complement strand
TTATACAAATGCAAAGTACCTGTACCGTCACCTGTAATATTTACATTATAGAAATTGTTGCTACCTTTAATCGGATCATAAAAATACATATGTCCTGAATTTATTTGATCAAGAGTTAGTACTGTACCTCCTGTATTTACCCAAATTCCTGCAGGATTACCTTTATCTCTATTGCCTTTAAAAATAGTTGTACCATTGTCGGCTTGTATTTTCATATTTTTCTTATTTAGCCAAATAGCACCTGCATTATTCAGATCACCACCATTATTCAAAAAAGATGAATTTTTAATTAATTCAATTGCGACTTCGCCTTTAATCCTTATACCGCCTAATGTGTTATTAGATATTTCGGTATTTTCAATAGTTGTTATATTTCCGTTAGAATCCAGTTGAATTCCGTATCCGCTATTGCCGGAGATTTTAGAATCTATTATTTCTTGAATTAATGCATTAGAATTTATACCGTCACATGTGTTGTTCAATATACTTACATTGGAAATTTTATCAATACCTGTAGCCTTGTGATAGTTATATATAGCACCACCTAAAGCATTATTCACCTGGGTAGTTGATATATTATTCTCAATTATGGTATTACTAATTTCACCTATATGTTTAAAGTTTGATATCGCAGCACCTTGGTTGTAGGTTTTGTTACCTGAAAAATAAGAGTTTGTAATTTTATCTATTTCACCTGCATTATGAATAGCACCACCTGTAAAATTTCTAAAATTACCGGAGCTAGCAGGTGAGAATAATTCGTTATTTACAAACTGTGAATTATCAATCAATGATATTACACCATTTTTATTATTATAGATAGCACCCCCAGCTTTTGCCTTGTTTCCATAGAATATAGAATTTGTTATTGTAGCGTTGCTTTTATTATGCAAAGCACCGCCACCCTCATCATTTGAGCCATCACTATTATGAGTAGAAATGTTTCCGGCAAAAACAGAATTATTAATTGAAATAGTGCCGCCGTTATTTAAAGCACCACCCCATCTACCGGTATTATTTGAAAACACTGAATTAGTTACAGCCGCTGTACCATTATTGTAAACTGCACCAAACAGGGTAATATCCGGAGATTTAAACCCGTTCATAGAATCAGTAACAGATACCGAAGTAACTTTTCCATCATTGTTTACCGTTGTTGTATATGCACCGATGTTTTTGAGGATTAAGGATTGACCTTCTTGAACACGTATACCTTCGACCTCGCCATTCCCGCTAATACCGAAACTATGTCCGTCGATTGTAAGAGCGTAACCCGTTCCTTGCATTGTACCTAGGGCTGAATCTCCTGATATAGAATTTTCAAGATTGTATGTATATTCTGTATTTTGTGTAGCATTTGCAATTGCAGCTTTTAACCCGGCATAATCAGATTCGGCCTTTACGCTATTGCCTGAAAATGCCATTAAACCTAAAACTGCTGCAACTAAAATCTTTTTATCATTTTTCATCAAAGCCATTAATCCTCAATAATTAAATTCGCATTCTCTCTACTGTTTACATTTTAACACAAATGTGGAATAAAGTAAAATTTTTTCAGCTTGTAATAATTTTTGAAATGATGTATATTATTAAATGTTTTTAGCGTTAAAGGAGTATTAATGAAAAAGGTTTTAATTTTATCAACAAGTTTGAGAGAAAATTCAAATTCGGAAATTTTAGCAAAAGAGACAGAACGCGGGGCAAAAGATGCCGGAAACGATGTTGAACTTATATCTTTGAAAAATAAAAATATCCAATTTTGCAAAGGTTGTTTAGCTTGTCAAAAACTTGGCAAATGTATTATTAATGACGACGCAAATGAAATAACCGAAAAAATGAAGAATGCGGATGTTATTGTGTGGGCAACACCGGTTTATTACTATGAAATGTCAGGCCAAATGAAGACATTAATAGACCGTGCAAATTCACTCTATGTATCAAAATACAACTTTAAAGATATTTATGTTATCACAACATCTGCAGACGGTTCAGAAAATGTAGTTCAGACAGTTTTGAATGGACTTGACGGTTGGTGTGCCTGCCTTCCCGGAACAAGTATCAAAGGATACGTAAACGGAGGCGGTCTTGATAACCCAAATGCAGCTATAAATAATAAAAATTTAATGGAACAAGCTTATAATATGGGTAAAAGCATATAAATGGATATTAATAAGAAAAAGCAAATTGCAGCTGGATTATCTATATTTTCAAATATAATTCTAACTTTTTTAAAAATACTCGCAGGAGCTTTATCTGGAAGTTTAAGTATTTTTTCGGAAGCTATACACTCATTTAGTGATTTTTTTGCATCAATATTAGCCTTCTTTTCTGTATTAAAATCTTCAAAACCTGCAGATAAAGATCATCCATACGGCCACGGCAAATATGAAGATTTGGCAGGGTTTATAGAAGGGGTTCTGATTATCCTTGCAGCACTTTTCATTTTTTACGAAGCTGTAAAAAAGATTATATTTGGTGCTCATACGGAAGTTGAAAGTTCATTGGGTATTATTGTTATGAGCATTGCAATTTTCATGAATTTTATAGTCAGCTCAATATTATTTAGAGTTTCAAAGGAATCTAATTCAATATCACTATATGCTGACGGAGAACATCTGAGAACTGATGTCTATTCATCTGTCGGGGTTTTAGTCGGATTGATTTTAATAAAAATAACAGGTTATACAGTTTTAGACCCTATTATTGCTATTTTGGTCGCCGTATTTATTTACAGAACAGGCTACAACATATCAAAACGGACAATGATGGATTTATTGGATTACTCTTTACCAAATGAAGATATCCAAAAGATAAAAAAAACAATTACGGAATTTTCTTCTGATTCAAAGTTAAAAAGCATAAAAGCGCGTAAAGTCGGTCCAACATTGGATATTGATATAGTTTTGCAATTTGATGGAGAAACTTCAATCTGCGAATGCCACAAAATATGTGATGAAATAGAGAAACAGATAAGAAAAATATATCCGAATTCATCTATTTCAACACATTCTGAGCCTATATGTCATAAAAGAAATTGTCAAAAAACTTGTGATAAGGGAACTACCATCTGTTAAAAGCGAATTTAGTCACATGTACAACAGGTTCTCTCCTTGCATATAGTGGATCTATATATTCACCATAGAATTTCGTAATTTCAGTCCAAGTATCTTCAGAAATGACACCGCCGTTTTCTTGACGAGCTTGTTCCCATTTTTTCAAGGCGCATAATTCTTTGTTAGTAGATGTCAAATAATCATACTCATTACCCAAGCCTCTTTCAATACAGCTTTGACGGTTTATATTTTCATCTTCAACAACATCACGCAGATAGTCACTCCAAATTGATCTTGTTTCTTCCAGCTTATCTTGGTTTTCTTTTAGTTCTGCTCTTAATTTTGCTTTATTTCTAACATGATTTTTAGCTAATTTTTCTTCAATCTCAGAAATATTTGCTCTATATGTGTTCATTTCTTTAATTCCGTTAGTCATTTCAACCAGAGAATTGTTCAATGCAATAGGAACTCTATCGATTAATTTTGATTTGTGGTTAAATACATCAGCAACTCTATCCATATCTTTTTTTACAAAATTGAATAAGTTTGGATATTTTTGGAATGCCTCTAAAAATTCATAGCCAATCAACTCGCCAGCTTTTGAATGACCAAATTGTTGCTCATCAACATCTCTGTAAATATTTACATGTTGTCGTAAATATTTAATAAATTTGGCTTTAATTGCAGCTTGAGCTTCGCTTTTACTCATTTGGCTAATTGTTTTTTCCTTAGCAACAGTTTTAGCTTCAGTTTTTACCGGTTTTTCTTTTTTTACCTTTGGCGCTTTTTCTTTTTTAACTTTTTCAGGTTTTACTTTTTCTGTTTTAACTACTTCAGGCTTAACCTCAACCGGTTTACCGGATTTAGCGTGATCTATTACTTGTTTAACCGGTTGCATTACACTTTCAATTACCGAACGGATTGTTGGCATACCATTTTGTATAGCAGCCATTTCCAAAGGATCACTATCAAGCATAAACTTACAACCTTTTATATAATCAATAAGTTCTTCAGTAGTCATATTTCTATTCGGATTTACATTTTCAAGCTGCATACGAGTATAAAATTGTTCAAGCACATCATCACCAAGTTCATCAGATTCGTCACTTAGTTTTGACAGATATTCAAGGGTTTTGCCATGTTTATCTTTCAACAGTTGAATTTCTGTTTTTCTCTGTAACTTTTCA
The DNA here is from genome assembly GCA_947169755.1 of uncultured bacterium. Classification (GTDB taxonomy): domain Bacteria; phylum Cyanobacteriota; class Vampirovibrionia; order Gastranaerophilales; family Gastranaerophilaceae; genus Stercorousia. The sequence continues at coordinate 10,087 of CAMVQX010000027.1, read as the reverse complement.
GTTTCCGAAAGTCCGCTATAACCCTTGTTTACCAAACCGATATAATCAAGCATACCTGCTCTGATGCCAAGAATTTTAAGCATTGCATCCGCTTCTTGTTTTGTGTGAGGTTCACCGATAACGATTTTACCCTCAGGTTCATATATCACAAAATCAACCAGCATTTTCTTCATTTCATCATATCCAAAAGTTACGGCTCTTGCTGCTTTATCTTTTGCTTCTTGCATAGCAGCTTCCATCGGATTTTGAATTTGTCCAGTTAACCTTTTTCCTTTACGTGCCTTACGAGCTGCTTTTGAAGTAAATTTTTGCACCCCTGTGAATGTTACAGTATCCGCATTCAAATCATTCAAACGAGGTAAACTGTCATATTTTGCTGTCTTTTGCGGTTTATTTGAAACTAACGAAAACGAAATTGGGGAAATAAACATATATTAATCCTTTCTGATTCATGTATTTTTTAATTCATTCATTAAAAGTCTGAAAATATTTTTTGTTGCTAGTTATTTTTAATAAAGTTAGAAAACTTAACAATTAAAATAAAAAATAAACGGAGATTAGAAAACTCCGTTTATTTACTCTATATAAAATTAATCTATTTTACATTTTTTATTGCCCGCTTAGTATTATTTATAACAGGTTCTCTAAAGTCTTGTACATTTTCTTTAACTACTTTTGCTGTGTCTTTTACCAATTCTGTTGTATCTTCAAGGACTGCCTGAGCACTTCTGTTGCCTGTACATTTATTAGCAATAATAGTACCAAATATAATTGAGCCAAAAGTAAGTATAGTCGCTGCTAACATGCCATGTGAAATTTTTTTATCTCTTTTCTCTTTCACATTTTTGTTGACTACAAATCTTACATCTTCCGGATTGAAAGATTTTTCATTCTTGTATATATTTACATAACTCTTTGAATCAAATATGTCCCAACCCTCTTGTAAATAATTTTGTGCTTGTCTTTTCGTAACAGCATCTACACGAATACCACCTTTTCGCTCGTTGTTTCTTACAAAAATATCGTATCCTAATGCATCTGCCCAATCAGCGTATGTTCTTCTTAAAGTATCAGTTGGAACGACTTCCTGCAGCTTATTTAATATCTGCTCAGCAATTTTTCTTCTTGACGGAAGCATTTTCTCCATATTTATCACATTCACAGTACCAAAAGTCGGTTGAACACCATGATTGACCCTTAAACTATTATCCATTTTACACTCCTTAAATGTTTATTTTTATTATTTACTAATAAAATACATAAAAAATTTTTTTGTTATTTTATCAAACAAATTTTTACAATAATTAACAACATAATTTGAACAAATTAACAATTTGACCGAGATAAAAATATTGCTTAAAATTAAACTTATGCAAATAACTTTCGACAAATATTCTCTAATGGTTGACGGAAAACGAGTTTTTATTAAAAGCGGAGCGTTTCATTATTTTAGAACGCCCGGAGAAGAAATGGCACGTGATCGTTTCTACAAAATGAAGGCCGGAGGATACAATACTGTTGATATTTATTTCAATTGGAATTATCATAGCAGCGCACCGGGAGTATACGATTTTTCAGGAATTAAAGATGTCAGAAAAGTTCTACAAGCTGCAAAAGATGCAGGGCTGTTTATTATTGCACGTCCCGGACCATTTATTAATGCTGAAGTAAATGCAGGAGGTCTTCCTTTCTGGCTTTTAAAGGACAAAGATGTTGTCCCCAGAAACCGCATCGGGACAGAGTACAAATATTCTCAAAAATATATGGACTACATTGCAGAGTGGTATGACAATATCATTCCTATAATAAACGAATTTGACAACGTAATTTTATTCCAAATAGAAAATGAATATGCTACAGACACTATGGAAGAAGATTACATGCGCCAATTGTACAAAATGGCACGAGACAGAGGAGTAAAATGCCCAATATTTCACAATGATGCATATTTTGCCGGACTTTGGGCTGATTGTTTGGATATTTATGCACTTGATTTGTATCCGTATATAAATCCGACTCAAAACTGGAAACAGGATAACTTTTGTTTTGACACCTTAGACAATGTTGAAGAAATCTTTAGAGGTTCAAAAGAAAATTCCCCGCCATTCATAGCAGAAATGCAGTCAGGTTGGTTCGACAAGTGGGATGGATCAGGTTACAAACATATTCGCGATGCACTCGGCGATGAGCATATAAATATAATGACAAAAACAGCCTTATCACAAGGTGTAACATTATTTAATCATTATATGGCAGCAGGCGGTACCAATTGGGGAAATTTGGCGTGCGATGAGGTGTATACAAGCTATGAATTTGCCGCCCCTTTAGATGAATTCGGAAGCCCGCAGAGCAATTTTTACAAAGCAAAAGAAATAAACTATTTTTTGGAAGCATTTGATTTCACTCAAACTGAAGCTGTAGATTTTGAATTTTTCCAAGAAAATATCTATGCAAAAAAGCGTAAAGATTTAACAAATAATTGTGAATGGCTTTTCTTACGCAATATGAATTCGGAAACAACAGATATAAAATTGCCTGATTATAACGTCAAACTTAAACCTTACGATATGAAAATTTGCCCTGTTAACTTGCAATTAAAGGGCTGTAAAATAAATTTCTGCGATGCGGAGATTTTTGCAAGATTATTTAACGATAATGAAGAGGTTGTATTCTTACTTGCAGACAAAAATGCAAATCTTTATATTGAAAATCAAAAGCCAATATCAGCCGACAGAAAAGATTATGACAATTATACATTCGAAAATAACGGTCAAAAAACTCAATTTGTATTTTTATCAAAACAACTTGCGGACAAAACATGGCTTCTGGGCAACAAAATGATATTTAATGGGGACTATGTATTACCAAACGGAGCAGTTGCCGTTGATAAGAATACCGAAATTGCATACTTTGATTTGGAACACAAATTTTCAAAAAGATTTTGTAAAATTGATGAATTTAAAGACTATTCAATCCCTGAAATTGCCAAAATTTCAGACGTCCAATTTTGTTCACCTGAAATAGATTTGGATTATGATTATTCAAATTGGAAAACCATAAACAGCAGAACAGATTCGCTATCATGCGGCTTGTATGATGAATTTGTTTGGTACAAAGCAAAAATCCCGAACAATTTGACTGAAATAACACTGAGCGCCAGACATCTTTTTGCAGTATACATAAACGAAAAAGAAGTTTTAAATCGAAACAGCTATAAGATAGAAAAATTGCAAGATATACCCGAAACAATTTCTATTCCGTTAAATAAAAGTATTTTAACAAAAGATGTAAATGAATTAACAATATTAGTTCAGAATTTAGGATTTGACAAAGGATTTTCAGGCGATACAAACAATCCGAGAGGTTTGGTAAGCTTTGAAACAGTTCCTAGCATTCCTGTTGAATTTAAAGTTAATGAAAAATTATCACTTGAAAGAGGCTATAAAAGAGAGAGTGATAACCCTTATTTGACAAAATTAACCGTTAATTTTGATTTGGATTTAAAAGACAATGTATTCTTTGCAAAATATATTTCATTTGAAAATTTCAGATGCCGCCGTGCAACCATATTTTTAAATGGAGTAAAAATTGGAAGATACATAAAACGCACCAGAGTTCAAGATAAATTTTATTTAATAAATGAGTTTCTCAAACCTCACAACACTTTAGAAATTATTGTATGGGAAAAAGACAGAAATATAAAATCAAAATGGGGGTTTAAATCTGAAATGAAAGATGTTATAATAAAGATAGGCACTTGGAAGATGTATCAATTATTTTAACGAGGTATCATAATGGTTATTGTTCCCGATTTTTTGATTAAAAGAATTTATCAAAAAGGCTCTTTAAAAGCCGAAGATGGATGTGTTTGCCTAAAATTAAAAAATGTTTTAGGACCGGGTTTTATCAGCGGATTTAACTACGTAAAGATTAATGATACCCTTTTTAAACCTGATGAAGTAAAATTTTTGACTAACGGACAAGAAATATATGCAACCAACCTTTCTGACGATAACCCGATATCATTTAGATTGGGTCAAGAGGGTTTGCTCGTTTTAAAAGGGCACGAAAACTGTTTAGTTGAAGGCAAAAATAAAATAGAAATAGAGGCAATGAATCCAGAAGCCGGAAAAGTTCTTCTTTCGGTTGAAGATACCATATAAAAAAACGGGCATCAGCCCGTTTTTTTTTTATATTCTGTTTTTCCAAACTCCGCCTTGTCTGTCGACAACTGCATCATAACAAGACCAAATTCTAAAAATACCTGTCAAGCCAAGTACTGCGTGAGTAACATTTTTTTCATAACTTTGATCATTCACGGCTTGTCCGATACCGGGCCAAATTAAAAGAGATAAAGCACCTGCGCCAATAGATCTCGCAGAAACTTTTCCGTTAGTACCATGAGTTCCGGCAAAAGCAGGAGTACTCATTAATAACAACGCAAATACAAATAATAAAGATAAAGCTTTTTTCATATTCCCTCCTTTTCAAAGATTATATTAGCATAAAAATTTTGGAAGAGTTAATAAAAATTTTATATGTATTAAGCTAATTTATCAGTTTGTATAACACCGTACACCTTACTTGAATTTAAAGCGTAACTGCTTTCTCTTACTGAATTTCCGCTATTACCGCTGACTGTATAAATTTTACCGTTTTCAACTTTGTCAACAATTCCGACATGCAGACCGCTTGGGCCTTTCCCTTCAGTTACAAGAATATCGCCCGCATGCAAATCATTTGCTTTTGGATTTCTTACATATGCACCGCGTTTAATAGCTTCATCTCTTGCTACAATTGGAGATGAAGTCTTTTTAAATATGTCAGGAACATTTGCATCAGATTTTTTAAACATGCACGACACAAAATCTTGACACCATCCCTGAGCCCTTCCGCCAGGTGAAAATAATCTGTTTCCTTCTGCATCACTATTTACTTTTCCGATGTAACTTTTTGCATTTCGTAGTATAACTGCCCCTAAACCATCATTAGATTTTACTTTTGGTTTTGAAGTTTCGTCTGGTGTCTTATTAAATGAAAAATTGAAACTTGGCTGACTGAATAAGCCAAATGCATTGTTATATTGCGGTGCGAAATTAAAAATTGACGGGGTAAAATTGCAGAATAAATTCATCGGCTGAGAACCTAATAAATTGTATCCAAACGGCATCATCGATGTCATAAAAGGATTAAATCCCATATTAAAATTTGGCCATAAATAATTCCACATAATATTCCCCGTATATATATAAAGTATATTTTTGATAGATATTTGCCATTTATTTTTTTTATTATAAGTTTTGTTACATAACTTTATAATTCGATAACCTAATGAATATAAGCATATTAAGGTAAATAGTTATAAGAGTAATTGCAAATTTTAATATCTGTGATATCATATAAACAGGAGTTAGTGTATGCGTTTTGATACTTTTGAAAACGAAGAAGAAATGACTAAGGTTATTTCAAAGCTGCAATCAAAAGGACCTAAGTATATGACTTGTCCTGATGATTTTTGGCACACAAAAGTTCATGCCAAAGCTATGAAATCAGCAAGAGAAATGACTAAAAAAATTCTTGCAGAACTTTAATTTTCTTTTGCATAGTCAGTATATTCTTTGATAAAATCAATAATTTCTAAAGCAAGCTCTTTCCTTATATCATCAGGAGAGTTTTTAAGGTACTCCATTGCATGGGATACCTTGATATTTTTGTCATACCAGCGACGCAAAATATAATTATATTGATCATCCAAAGACATTTCAATATTGAAATCAATATCTTTTAATCTGTCAATTATATAATCAGCACAACGAACCTGAATGTACTCTTCAGCTTTTTCCAGAGCTGCAACAGCTCTGCTAACCGTAGGATCTATATCATACCAACGTTTTTTCATACTCAAATAATACAAATTTTTTAGCATATTGTCAATATTTTGAAATTATTTGGGCAATGTAGTATAATTCTGTCATGAAAAAATTCATTGCGACATTTCTAATATTAAATTTTTTATCTACAGGGTGTTTTGCTGACGTGTTACAAGGACACGCAGAAAAAAATGGTACTTTAGAAAAATCTATACAGCAAGAATTATTTACAGGTCGAGTTGAAAATCTCGAAAGAAAAGATATTATAAACATGACTGTTTCTCAAGTATTGGACAGCAATATAAATATTGAAGGCGACGAATTTTTTGCGGAAGTTACAGATGAAGTTAAAGGGGATAAGGGCGTAATTATACCCAAAGGCACAATAGCTCACGGCAAAATTACACAGACAGGCGATGCAAAAAAACTTGGCAGACAAGCTTGGCTTGAATTAGACTTTGACTACTTGATAACTCCTGACGGAAGAGAAATCCCAATTGAAGGTAAGATGTCTACCAAACTGCATCCGGTTGCAGAAACTTCAAAAATTGTAGCTCAGGATCTTGGATACACTGTAGCGGGTGGAGCTATAGGCGGGTTTTTAGCCTTAAATTGGCTGGGGCTTGAAGCTGCCATTGCTTCACAAGGATATACTCTTGCAGGCGGGGCTGCTGTTGGCGGAGCTATCGGACTGGGAATGGCATTAATGCGTAAAGGTTCTGATGTATTAATTGCTCCCGGTGATTTAATCAGAGTAAAAATTAACACAACAGTTCCTCTGCCGGTATACAAAGAAGAAGCCCTTATGCAGCATGAAATGTTTTATCCCGGACTCGATATAAGCATCAGCGACATAAAACATGAAAAAGACCCTTTTGGAGAAGCTAATACAATAACCTTAACAGTTATGATTTCAAACATGTCGGATAAGACATTTTCAGGATTTGATATGGCTTTGGTAAATGACTACAACTCCGTATTCAGACCTTCTATTTTCGGAGATACAAAACTTATGTTCAGACAAATCAGACCCGGAGACAGATTCGCAGGACGAGTTTCATTTTCTGTAGACAACATTAACAGAAGTTTTTGGCTGACATTTTATGACAGAAGAAAAGGCACAGCATTAACTAAGATTTCAATTGACAATGCATATAGAAAAGTTTCAGACAGAACAAAAAAGAAAAATGAAAAATTAAGAAAGAAAAAAACAAATTATACAAAAGAAGAAGATTTGTTAGATATACAATAATTGTAACATTTTATTGAGTTACATATTGTAATAGAAAAGTTATATGTTACAATGTTAGTAAGTTATAAATAAAGGAAAAAGTGTTTATGGTACGTGGTAGTTTAGAAATTGATATTTTAAATTCATTTTGGAAACTCGCTTCTGAAAACGAAGATAAGGATATTTCAATTCAAGATGTTGTTGATGATATGAACAAAACCGGTGTAGGGCGCGCATACACAACAATCAAAACAGTTATGGACAGATTGACAGTTAAATCAATTCTTGTTCGTTATAAATCCGGCAAAAAATTCTTTTATAAAGCTGCAATGAGCAAAGAAGAAATGGCTCTTGATGCTATTAAAAAATTATCCGCTAATTTCTTTGACGGCAGCTATTCTGAAATGATTAGATTTATTGAGAAAAATACTCAAGATTTGTTAGTATGAATGACAGAGAGTTAGTTGCAAACCTTATAAGACAAGTATTAATTTCTCGATTGTGTGTGAGGGAAGCTATATTACAATTTCCGCGTGATACTGAAGATAAAAGTATTCAAGCGGCTTACCATGCTCTTGTTCATTATGAAGCTGACGAAGATTTAAGGTTGCAAGACGAAGTATATAGAGAAGAACAGGACGATTATTTAGAGTATATATCACAGACACTTGAAAAAGGGGAAGATTTACCTGAAAATATCATAAAAAATTATGAAAAATACTATGAATGTGCTAACATTTTACATGAAGAGAATGCTAAAGGATTTTTGCACAGTTTTTTCAGGTTTTTGAATATAAGGAGGAAATAATAATAATGAAGAAGATAATTTTATTGTTGGCATTATGCATACTTGCAAGCGGTTTTACATTTCCTTGGTTTAAAAAAGCTAATGCAATATCAGAAAATGCTAACATTGAAGTTTTACCGTTGATGACATCACCATCTAATAGCGAAAACAGAATTTGGGTTGGAACATTCCAACTGGTTTGGAATGACTTTATGGACGTAATCGTCAAAGGACCTGTAAAATTCGCAGGAACAACACCTGATACTGTAAAAGGCTTAAATAAACAGGATTTTAAAGCTGAATATTTAAACGAAAATTCTTATTATAAAACTGTCGGAAAAGCTTCACCCTCAATGAAATCAGAAATTGAAAAAGCTATTAAACAAAAATTTAATGAAAAAAGCGATATCCTTGATTCAATTGATTGGTCCCCCGCAAAAGGAAAATTCGTAGTATATGCAATGCTGAAAAAAGATTTTAAATTTTTGGAAGCATTCGATAAATTAAAACCTGAACAATTCGGAAAAAATGAACAAAAAGTCGATTATTTCGGAATAAATGGTGATAGTTCACCAAAATTATATAAAAACATTGGAGTTTTATTCTACAATTCTATAGACGACTTTGCGGTTAAGCTGTACACAAAATCAGATGACATAGTATACTTATATCGAACAAATGATGACAAGACTTTCGACAAATTGTATTTTGATATGAACTTGAAATCAAAATTGTACACAGGCAAAAAACACTTTGATAAAATTGATAAATTTAAAGTCCCCGATATAAACCTTTACCAGACAAAATCGTTTGATGAAGTATGTAACAGACATATTTTAGGCACAGATTTGGAAATAGCAAAAGCTTTAGAAACAATTGATTTTAAAATGAATAACGAAGGCGTAAAATTAAAATCAGAAGCTATAATTGCAACAAAATTAACATCTGTAGGTCCGGGTTTTGCACCTAAACCAAGATATTTTTATCTTAATGATACATTCGTTCTCTTCTTGCAAGAAAAAGAAAAATCTAAACCTTATTTTGCTATTCGTGTAAATGATGTTGCACTGATAAATAAAACCGGAAGGAAATAAACATGGCAAAAGTAAAATCAAAATGGGTTTGCCTGGAATGCGGTTATGAAAGTGCCGGATATTTGGGTAAATGCCCGGAATGCGGGGCTTGGGGAAGTATTTCAGAGGAAACACAATTTGCTGTTGAAAATTCAAAGCCACAAGACGAATTTATAAATAAAGAAAAACCTGAACTTTTGAAAGATATCCATATTGGAGAAGAAGTTAGAGTTTCAACTAACATTTCAGAATTTGACAGAATATTGGGCGGCGGCTTAGTACAAGGCTCTATTGTTTTGGTAGCAGGCGATCCCGGAATCGGCAAATCTACCATTTTGTTACAAACAAGCGGAGAGCTTTGTAAATCAGGTAAAAAAGTCCTTTATGTTTCAGCAGAAGAAAGCGCAAGCCAACTAAAATTAAGAGCTCAAAGACTTGATATAAATTCTGACAATTTATACGTATACCCCCAAACGTCATTGGAAAGTGTAAAGGCGCAAATAGAAGAAATCCTTCCTGATGTAGTTGTTATAGACAGTATTCAGGCAATTTATTCGCAAAATGTTTCAAGTTCGGCCGGAAGTGTCTCCCAAATCAGAGAATGCTGCAATATTTTAATGCACATAGCAAAATCCAAAAATATTACGGTTCTTGTCATAGGACATGTAACTAAAGACGGAAATATTGCAGGTCCTAAAGTTCTTGAACACATGGTTGATACTGTAATTTATTTTGAAGGCGATAAATACAAATCCTACAGAATGCTTAGGTCTATGAAAAACCGTTTCGGAAATACCTCTGAAGTCGGGATTTTTGAAATGCATTCAAACGGTTTAAAAGAAATTAAAAATCCTAACGAGCTATTTTTGAATGAACGTTCTCAAGTTTCAGTTCCAGGGAGTGCTATCGTTGTTACAAATGAAGGAACACGTCCGCTTTTAGTAGAAATTCAAGCGCTTGTCGGAACAACTCCATATCCGAGTCCAAGACGAGTTACAAATGGCGTTGACACAAGCAGAGTTCTGCAAATCTTGGCTGTTTTAGAAAAAAGAGTCGGGCTAAATTTGTCTAAGCAAGATGTTTACGTTAATGTAACCGGAGGCATAGAAGTTTCAGAGCCTTCTGC
>CAMVQX010000026.1 GCA_947169755.1 uncultured bacterium | reverse complement strand
ATGTAACAAAATTATCATTTTGTTACATTAGACATACCTCTTAAGTAAAAGGTGTAGAAATGGGTTTCAACGACTTTTGGATCAACAATAATGGAAAAAAAGAACATTTGAATAATGCAAAACACGGTGTGCGAAAAGAACAAATGGACACAAAGTTTCATAACCTTTTTGATGCTTATGATGTCAACGGTAACGGAACTCTAGAAACAGAAGAATTAGGCGGAATTTTTAAAGGTTTAACAAAATTTGCAGGAGCTGACAAAACTCTTGATCCAGCTGAAAATAAGCAAGTTGCAAGTTTATTTAAACATCAAGCCGGAATTAATAATGCAGACTTTATGGGATTTGTACAATCAATTTCCTTAGCGAGTGAGGATATAGTTGATATAAAAGAAACCCCTCTTTTAGATGGTGGAAAAGAAGTTGAAACTAGATATAAAGATGGTTCAGTATTATTAATTTCTTATTATGCAGATGGTGATTATAAATTTAAAAAATTTGATCAAAAAGACTCTACTGTTGAAACTATATATTTTATGAATGAAAATTATGATCAAAAGTATACAAAAGATGAATTAGAAAAATTAATTAAGAAAGAATACAACAATGTAGTTGCTCAAATAAAGCAGCGTGCAAGTCAAAAAAGTAAGATTGATGCAAAAAATACAGTAGAAGTTATTCCAAACTATGAAATGTTTCGTCAACAGTATTTGAGCGAACACAAAGTAGAAGATTTAACAGTTACTAAGAATTCAGTAGAACGACACGAATTAGAACTATCCGAAAGAGGACAAGCTGATGTTGCTGTTCGAGATTTCGTATTAGATCATTATGTACAAACTCATGCAGCTGCCAAAGAAGCACTTGAATCAATGGGGATATTAGATGATGTTGGTGCCGCAATCAATGCCGGAGCTGGCGAGCTTTGGAATTCAATCAAGAATGTTTGGAATGGAACAGAGGAAGAATACCAAAGTTTCTACGAATTATCTAAAAAGTTTGAGCCAAATTATAATAAAGCTTTGAGAACAGATGACAATTTGAATGTAATGAGAAATAATCCCGAAATGTTTTTCAGAAGTTTTGAAACAGATTTTAAGAAAGATATGGGACATCAATACAATTTGGAAAATTCTGTTCAATTCCAACAATCAACAGAACAATACCAAAATGCACAAATCATGAAACAGAGAATTGATATCTTAAATAAAGCAATGCAAGAAGTTAGAATGTATCAATCAGAACAAGATGCATTGGTTCACTCTCCGGCACAGAGTGAAGGTTTAAATCCTGCAAGCCACATTGTAAATGCGAATAAATTATTATTGCAATATTTTAATAACGATCAAGAAGCCGTTGATATGATTTTAAATGGCACTATTGGAAATGCAGATGCAACAATAAAGGCAATTTCAGGAATTAAAGAAGATACAGAAAAATTAAACAAAGCCATTCTTGATGGTAAAACATTTGACCAAATTCAAGAAGATTATAAATCACAATATAAAGCTATGTATGGAACTGATTTTGTGCCTGATGAATTAACAGAAAAAGTTATGGATGCAAAAGCAACAGGCGGTTAAACTTGCCATTATAACAATTATATCAATATTAATTACAAGAAGCCCTGCTATGGCAGAAATAATGGGGGCAGCTGCTGGAAGTGCTGAAGCAAGCGGGGCAGCAGCAAACTTAGTTCGAACACTTGTTGCTAGATATGGGCAAGCTGCTGTGCAACAGGGAATTAAATTTGCAATGACAAGTGGTACTCTTGCAACAGATGTTGGTTTGACATTACTAAACCAAGCTACAAGTGAACGTGGTGTAAATGGCGAAGAACTTTGGGAAAGCACCAAAGGTTCTGCTAAATATATTTTCTTCGGTGCATATGTTGGAGCTCCAATGGCACAGGCAGTTTCAAGATCACTTGGTAAAATCGGTGCAACTGCAAGATTATTTGAAGGTGGAACTAAAACTGTAAATGGAGCAATTCAAACAACAAGTATTTCCGGCGATAAATTACTCCAAAACTTTATGAAAGGTGGAAATACAGTTCTTACAAAAGGCGGAGCACTCTTAACAGATGTAGCGGCATTTACAGGATTAGAAGTTGCAACTGAAGGTGCAAATCTTAAAGATGCACTTTCTGAACAGGGACAAATGCTTTCTAAATTAAAATTAATGAACCACGTTTTAGAATATATGCTCGGTGCTAAAGCACATACTGCAACTTCAAGAGCAAATTTAGATGCGGCAATTGAAAAATCAGGAGTTAAGAATTGGAATATTAAAGAAATTAAAACTCCTCAAAAAACTCAATATATCGTTGATATAGACGGACTTCCTGTCGGTAAATTTGAAGATGCAAATCAACTTGCAACAGCGATGCTTGAAAGGGTAACTGCTAATTATAGTGAATTAGAAGGACAAAATTTAAGTACAAGGACAACCCAAAAAGAACAAAAGTCTGAGAATAAAACACCTACCAGAACAGATGAAAGTTTAAATACTAATAAAGAAGAAAAAGTTAGTAATAACGAAAAAGCTGATCCAACTTCTCAAACTCCACAGCGTCAAAATAAATCTCAAGAGTCAAGTATATTACAAAGATTAGAAACGGCTAACGACAGAGAGACCTTTGTTTCAATTCGTGATGAGATTAAAAAACTTCCGAATGGCGAAGAAAAAACACAATTGATGCAGGCATATCTGAAAAAATATAATGAATGGTCAGCAGATCCTACAAGACCTAGTATTAGAATGGAATATAAACCTGAAGAGCAAACTCAAACAAATCAAAATACAGATGAAGTAATAGATAATACTTCATTAACAGGAGAAAGTATTATAAATCATCTGAAATCTTTGGGTGTTGATGAGGGTTTAATTGATGTACTGAAAGAAGATATCGATAGCGGGACATTGGATTTAGAAGCATGCAAAGACTTTTTCAATGCAGTAAAAAATGACAAAGAATTTTTAAATGACTTTTTTGGCATATCATTATTTGATAATATAAATTCTGAAAATGCTCCAGCATTACTTGAAATTTATAATCTTTTAAAAGATAGTAATATGACAATTGATGATAAAACCGGATTTTTGTATAGGGCAATAGAAGTTGAAGAGAATATTGATAATATAAAAGCAGAAATTAATATTAATAAAAATCTTCAGAAATATTTTGACAGTAGAAAAGATCTCACCGAAAGAGATCGTAAAAAAATAAATTATGCATTCAAAAGTTTTATAAATAATAAAGGGGCTGAATTTGTAAATGATAATATCGACTTATTCCTAAAACGTTGGTATTATGCAGATGCAATAACACCTGAAAATCTTGATTTTGCAAAAACAATTGAAGAATATATAACTAAAACCAATAAGCCATTTAATGAATCGCAAATTTGGGACATGCTTATGTCAAGTAAAGATCAAAGAGAACAATTGGCTAAAGACATGCAACATCAAATGTCTGTTACAGATTCTACAATTGACAAAATTAAACAAAATAAACCTCTAACTGAAGAAGAAGCAGGCATTGCTGTATCAAACATGTTTAGCAAATATTATGATGGTGGGGATCGTAATATTTCAGAAATCATATCCTATTTAAAAAATGGAGATGAAGTTCCGGCAGAAGCAATTGAATTAATTAAAACAATGAGAGATCTAAATAAAGAATCTAGCTACCCCCCACCAGAAGCAATTATTAATAAAGCGCTAGATAAAACATTTAGTACTAAAGGTTCAGCTTCAAAAGAAGATATTATACGTTTAAACGAATTTATTAAACATGTTGTATCAAATGAACCTGAAATATTCTCTGATGAATATGCAATACTTAAATTAGTTGATTTAATAAAGAATTCAGAAGGGAAATTTGACACAACTAGAGTAATGACTCTTTTTGATAAGGGTTATACGGTTAATGAAATTTCAAATATACAAAAACTTTTTATGAGTTATGACTACGACAAACATTCAGATGTAGTAGATTATGAAGGTTATAATAAAGCTCTAGATATTACAGAAGCTATATATGATATAGAACCTGAATTGCGCAATTTCTTTATTAAAGAATTCAAAGATGCTAAATTTGAAAATTATGAAGAATTTATTAAAAATCCTAAGCCTTCAATTAATTTTGTCGAAAAATGCATAGAACGAGGTATAATAGATAAATCTGATTATTATTTTGAAAGAGGAATGTTTGATTTAAAACTGCCATTAACTGAAGTGCAAGTTGAAGCATTTAACGCTTTAACTGATATTAGTATAAGTAATGATCATTATGATGTTAGCCAATTATGTAAATTTCTCAAATCTGTGGACGAAGTAAATTTACAATATGTTAAAAAACTAAATGAACGATACGGTTCGAATTTGACATTCTGCAATTTATCAAATGCCTTAAATGTTATGAAATTATTCAGTGAGCGAGACAACGATTTTCGTGCAAATTTAGTACTTGCATTAGAAAAGGGAGTTTTTGATGGTTATAATAATTCATTTGTTGAATGTTGGCCATTTATAGATATCTTATCTGAAGCTCCGGAAATAACAACTAAATTACTAGGACTCAACGCAGACTTTAAAAATTTGGATTGGGACTACGCTAAAAGATTTTTCCTCGGAGATGGAGAACAATCGAGGGGTGTTCAAAGAAAACCACTAACACAAGAACAAACGGACTTAGTCTTCGCATATTTCAAAAATAATGGAGGAGAAATTTCATACAACTATACATTCAATGATTTTAAATTAAATAATAAATTAGCAGAATTAAAGCCAAATGAATTAGAAAGTTTGACTAAAGCAATAGCTGATAATCCTAAATTATGTAAATATGGATTAAGGACAATTATAGAGCACAAAGATAAAGCATTACTATTTTTAGAACATGAAGATTTAATTGAAAGTTTCGGCGATGTTCCTGCAGACATGTTCGATGTCGTAAGTTATGAGATTTTAGAAAAGAGTATGTCGGTCTTAAACGATGTTCCTAATGAGGTTAAAACAAAATTTAAAGATGCTCTAAGTAGAATATATATTGTAGATGTAGCAAATAGAATTGGTCTAACCCAAATTAGATCTGATTTAATGATAGAATTTTATAAAAAAGCAGTTAATTACGAGGAAGATATTGCTAATAGGTTACTTGGGATTACTTGGAACCACCTGGATGGAGGATTAAATCATATTGAAGTATCAAATTTAGATTTTATTGCAAATAAAATGAAATCTACAAATTATCTGGATGATGAATTCATCTTAAAAACATTAAAATGCAGTGAGAATATTGAAAGTACTAATCAAATACTAACAGATATATTAGCAAACAAAGACAAATTATTAAAACAAGTGTCTATGAGATGTCAAAACACTAATCCAGAATTTGTTAAAAAAGTAGAGGAATATATTAATAGTGATGATGTTAATAATTTGATATTTATACCAAATTTATCAACAAATGCATTAGCAAACTACTTTTTCGAAGTTTCAAAAATATTCCAATATGTCGATTCAAAACCTCAAGATTATATCAATGGACATTATGAAGAAAAAATCATTGAGGCATTATGCGATTTTCGTAAAAAAGGATCCGAAAAAAACTTGTTCAATAGCCTTTCAGATACAGATAAAGCAACAGTTGAACAAATAAATGAGACAATAGTACACAATATTGATGACAATTTTCAGACAATTTTAAATGCAATTTCGGCTACAGATATTGAAACTGTAAAATTATTATTAGATAAACGATTCACAATATTCGAAGAAAAAATAAAAGGAATAGATGAATTAAGTACTAAAGCGAAAAAAATACTTTCTGATGTAATAAGAAATGGTAAAAGAATAAATAAACTTGGACAGCCCGATAAACTGACAGGTCAACAAAAAATTGATATGATTAATTTAATTAATTGCGCAACTTCTGTTATTGAAAATTTTGATATAAATAAGTACAAAACCCCATTGAAGAAAGGGGCATTTATTCTTGATAGCGAGAAACTACATGATGATACATTAAAAGCAATATTATTAAAAAAGGGGTTATCACCTGATGAAGTAGATCGTCTTAATCCAGAAAACACTAATTGGAACGAGAAGTACTTGTCTTTATTATACATTACTCCAGCTAGAGATGAAGGTGAACTTTCAGATGTAGTAAAAGCAGCATCAAGAGGTAATTTTAATGAATTTATCAATAATCCTAACAATAAGTACGGGCAAACTAATTTAGAAACTAAACATACTTTTGAAAGTAATGGCGTAGATTACGAGCAGTGGCTTAAACCAGATATTGCGGATGTAAAATTTGAAGTAGCTGGGAAAAAATGCCATATAAGAATGTGGGATAGAAACCCACAAGAAGATATGTTTTTAGGTTCCAAAACAAGTTGTTGTACTGCATTAGATAGAACAAATGGTGGTTCTATGGCAGTATACATGTTGAATACATCATATAATGTTGTAGAATTATATGATAATAACGGTGAAGTAGTAGGAATGTCAAGAATATTCATTGCAAAAGTTGATGACAAACCTACTATTATAATGGATAATATCGAATTAAATAAGGAATTTACTAAAGGTATGGATTATAATGTAGAAGTGAAAGAAATAAGAGATAACTTTTTCAAATACATGAATATTCTTGCGGAAAAAGTAACGGGAAATCAAGATACTAAAGTTTTATTCTACTCTGGAGATATACATGTTCCAAATAAAGACTTAACAAGAGTTCAAAACACAATTGACTTTTTGGGTAATATTCACAGAGAAGAAGTTTATGTCAACGCTGTACATTGTAGTTATCACAATCCAACTAAATTGAAAGATGTTGGGGACATAACATGGTTAGAAGTCCCTAAAGAATAGTGAGGTATATATGTCAATAATAATTACAAAAAATACAAAAATGTCAGAAATCATAAGAGCAAACTTTTTAACACTATTCGTTTTAAAAAAATATGGAATGATGTGTGCAGATTGCGCTGCTAGAAATAATGACCCCATCGAAGAATGTGCAAAGACACATCACGTAGATTTAGATGTTTTGATTACAGAACTAAGCAAATATGTTAATTCTAAATAATGGAAAGCTTAAATATATTGGTTTGCATGATAATATCTTGCATATATATAATTCCATAACAAATAGGATTTGGCAAAAAAAGATCAGAAAAGGATAAAGAATTCTATAGAACTAGAAATTATAAATTTTTAATCCAAAACGATGCAGGTGCAATTCTTTGTGCCAAAAAATTTCTCAAAATCTCTGTTCTTTTGCATTTGCGATGAAAAGCGGTCTAAATCCGACTTGCAAAGTATTTCTTATCATCGTTTTTTGCGTAGGCTTAAGTACACTCAGTGCATTATCTATGTAATTTTTTTACCATGCAACAGTACATTTGAACTTGTGTTTTTACTCCGTCTTTTATACATTCTTTCATTAAGTTCTTTATGTATTCCTTTTTGTACTGTCCTTTATGATATTCAAAATAAAATCCGTCCATTGTAACTTTCTTAATATCATCTCCGGCAGGAGAACCAAAATCTCCTGCGAATTTATCTGCACTTTTAATTAAATCAAAATTAATATTTTTTCTAGGTTCTTTATTCTTTACTTTGGATTTAATTGTTTCAAGCTTTCTATCTGACATATAAAATTCTATATCTTTATTTCCGTCATTATAATAAAGATAATTTTTTGATTGCGTAAACGGAGTTTTGCTTTCGATTAGTCCTAACGGATAGACAAAACCGTTTTGGGCAAAGTAATAGAATAAACCATGATTAGAATTATTATTTTTATTTACTTTATCAGTAATAATTAAAATGCGTTCTTTGGATTTGTTGATTTTTACGGTTGTATAATAGTAATCTTTTGGAAATTCCTCTAATACTGCCGAATAGTCAAAATAATCTTTTTGGGGTTTATATTTATCCTTTAATTTATTGCTTATTTTTATATTATTTAGCGGAATAAAATCAAATCTTTCATATTTTTCAAAGACTTTTTTTCTTTCTTGGTATTCATATTTCGGATAATTTTCCCATTTTTTATCACTATACGAAATAAAATAAGGATTTTTAGAATTTTCATATCCGTCATATTTAAAACTTATCTGCGGAAATAATTCAACTGAATTTTCAACTAAATTATAAATATCAACACCGCTTTCTAATGCACCTGATGAATATTCCCTGCAAACGAAAGAATTGTCGCAAACGTAGTATCTGTCTCTTTGTCCACCGCTAATTACATGTCGAGGTTTTCTATCAACCATAGTGTAAATATCATAAATTACACCTTTCCAATTTCCTTGTGCAATTTCTCCAATTACAAGCTCATCAATACCGTCAGCGTTAATATCATAATATGCATATCCGATTTTGTCTTGAGGGAGAATATTATACATATAGCTCATATTTTCTTTTTCAAGCTTGTTAGAATCCCATTTTTCAATTAGTGCTGTTTTATGTTTTTCTAAAATATCATTATATAAATCTTTGCCTCTCATGCCTTGATTTTTAAAGTATGTTGAACCGTTTACACCTTTAATATTTACTTTATCGCCTAAATCATAAAGCAATTTAAAGGAGTCGGGTGCTTTTTGGCTTTTAGTATAATCATATTGAACATCTGTCGGGTGTTTTAAAACAATATCATACAAATTATCTTTTTTATCTGTTAATTCACCAAGTTTTATGCTACCCGGAAGCACAGCATGGGCTGATGGGTTTTTGTATGCTTTTATCCCAAAGGCAAATCCTCCAAATCCTGCATATTTTGAGTCTTTATGGTATATTGAGATTTTATCTTTTTCTTTTTGTATTTCATATAAATTTTTTAATTCTTCAGGAAGTGTAATTGAAAACAGCTTATTTTTTACGGTAGTATCTTTTGTTAAATCATTATTAGCACGGACAAAAACAGACTCACTATTATCTTTATTATCAAGCCATATAATCTCATTATTGTTTATTTTAAATTCACCGGAGCCATTTATATAATCGATTTTATCTTCAAACTTGTTTGTTTTGTTATAAAAACGATAAATATGTACACCGTTTTCATACTTTAAATTTCCGTTATAATCCAATTTGCCTCTGAATCTATAAACATCCTTTTGAGCAAGGTTATCTTCTCTCCAAGTAATAAAGATTTGATATTCATTATCATTTTGGTTAGCATAAATATCCATAATAACACGTTCGGATATTTTTTCTGCCCATCTGCCGATAAAATCATTAGTATTTGCAAATGCAGTATTTTGTGCCAAAAAGATTAAAAATGTAATAAAAACAACAAAATTTTTCATATTAGAATTCCTTAATATGTGTTGAAATAAAACAAAATAAGTCCGTATGACTTTGAAATTCAGTTCCTTTTGTTTGTCCGTATATACTCATATTTTCTCCTTTTATTATAAATGAGCTTTTCTGATAATTTCGGGACGAACACCGGCTGTAATAGCATTTTAGAAATATTTTTTTTATTACAACTACATTTCGATTATTGAAAAATACTCTATTGTTACAGCTTACTATTTTGTGAAATTCGTCTAAATTATTATCTGCTATAGTAACAATACTAGCATAAACAAAACATTAAAATTGTTTACAGGATGTCGTGTGCCTTATGATAAATGATTAATGGTTTTGTGTTTGAAATCTTCTCATAACAATTTTGAATCCTAAGATTCTTATTATTTTATAGCTGTGTATATTTTCAACTGAAAAAACATTTTTTATAAAATTAGTTTTCGGAAAAAGGAATTTGTCACGCAGGAATTTTCGATCTTTTTTGCTAGAGCAAAGGAAATTTAGCATTTCTTCTTTTACTCTGTCTATTTCTATACTCATTCTGCGCTTTTGATTGCTTGCATTTGTATTGTGCTGGCGATATTTTAATAATATTTCTTGTATATTTGCGCTTTTTAAATATAAGACGGCTTTGGAAAACAGGGCATAATCCTGTGCCCCAAAGTATCCTTCTTCGTATTTTAAATTATATTTTTCGAAATCCGCTTTTCGCCACATTGCTGCCGGGTGGAATAATGCGATTCCTCTAAGAAAATCAAGATATTTAGGATAAGCTTTTCTTTTCCAGAGTTTTTTTCTTCCGGTATTTTCATTAAAAATTTCAAGCCATCCTGAAACAATTGATATATTCGGATGTTTTTCTAAAAAATTATATTCTTTTTCAAAACGCATAGCTACAGATATATCATCATGATCTGCAACTGCAATATATTTACCTTTCGCAAGTTCTAACAATTTGTTTCTGGTTTTTGTTATCCCAAGATTAGTTTCGTTTTTGTAATATCTGATTCTATCGTCATTATAAGAATTGATAATGTTATCTAAATCAACAGTTGATGCATCATTCAAAATAATCAGTTCAAAATCTTTGAATGTTTGATTTAAAATACTCTCTATGCATTCTTTTAAGTGTTTTTCGTTTGTATTATATATCGGTAATAAAACTGAAATTTTGGGATACTCGCTATTCATTGTATTTTTATATTATAATTTTTATACCTTCATTACCATTAGACAAATTGGTAATTTTATTGATGTTATTAAACTAATATAATTTTGCATATTTCTATTTTTATTTTAATATTAGAATAAGGGGGTTCACATGAAGAAAACATTATGCTTAGCAGCTATCTCTTTGTTATTTTGTACACAGGCTTTTGCGGGTGTAAATGAAGTAAAACAAATGATAATAAAGCAATCTAACGAACTGGGTGTAGATCCGGCAATTATGTTGAGTATTGCAAAAACAGAATCAGGTTTTCGTCAGGAAGCGAGAGGCGCATCTGGTACTATCGGTGTTTTTCAACTTTTACCTGCTACTGCAAGAACAATGGGGCTCAACGCATATAATTTAGATGATAATATTAAAGGCGGTATAAAATACTACAAATCAATGTACAATATGTTTGGTTCAATGGAATTGGCAATTGCAGCTTATAATGCAGGCGCAGGAAATGTAAAAAGATGCAACTGTGTTCCGTCATATTCCAGAAATTTTGTCAATAGAATTATGACCGATTACAACTACTATAAAACTCATTAATATTTCATGCTATAATTCTTTTAATGAGTGAATTTTCTAAAGAAGAAATTATTGATATTTTAAGTGATGACAGCCGAAATGAGTGGCTGTTTTCGCTTGCTGACAAAACAAGAAAAGAATACGTTGGAGATGAAATCCATTTAAGAGGTCTGATTGAATTCTCCAACATTTGTCGCTGCCAATGCAAATATTGCGGACTTCAAAGCATTAATAAATCAATAGATCGCTATAGAATTTCGCCTGACGATATCGTTTTATACGCTAAAAAAGCCGTTGATATGGGATATAAAACTGTTGTTTTGCAATCAGGTGAAGATGAATATTATTCAAAAGATATTATGAGCGATATTATAAAACGCATAAAATCATTTGATGTTGCGGTTACTTTGAGTATTGGTGAAAGAAGTTATGAAGATTATGAAGCTTTTAAGATTGCAGGTGCAGACAGATATCTCTTGCGTATAGAAACTACTGACAAAGAATTATACAAACAAATGCACCCGAATATGAGTTTTGAAAACCGTATAAGATGTTTAAAGGATTTAAAAGTTTTAGGGTATGAAGTAGGAACGGGTTGTCTTGTGGGACTTCCTAATCAGACGATAGAATCACTTGCAGATGATATTTTATTTTTCAAAGAGATTGATGCTGATATGGTAGGCATAGGACCTTTTATTGCGCACCCCGAAACACCTTTAAAAGATGCGTCAAACGGGAGCTTTATACTTGCGCTAAAAGTTATGGCGTTGACTCGAATATTGCTGAAAAATATTAATATTCCGGCTACTACCGCAATGGAAACACTTAACCCAAACGGTAGGATAATTGCACTCCAAAGTGGTGCGAATGTTGTTATGCCAAATGTTACGACGACTGAATACCGTGCAAAATATGAAATTTACCCTAATAAAATCTGTATAAATGAAGATCCTTCTCAATGCCGCGGTTGTATTGAAGGTAAAATAAAATCTATTGGCAGAACAATTTCTAAAGAAAAGGGTTTTAGAAAGCATTAATTTGCGCTTTCAATAACACCGCCGCCAAGACAAATATCACCGTCATATAAAACGACCGATTGCCCTATTGCAATTGATTTTTGTAAGTCATCAAAGATGACATCAATGTTATCGCCGTTTGGTTTTACTAAAACATCAACAGGCTGTTGAGTTGATCGAATTTTAGCCTGCGCTCTGAATTCTTCTTTAGGTTCTTCTAAAATCCAATTTAATTTATCAGCATTCAAAGATTTTTTAAACGTTTTATCTGCAAATCCGACAACGACTTCATTTGTTTCTTTTCTGAGTTCAAGCACATACAAAGGTTCACTTGCCGCTACGCCAAGTCCTTTTCGTTGTCCGATTGTATAATTCCAAATACCTTTGTGTTTGCCTAAAATTTTTCCGTCCAAATCAACGATATTTCCTTCAAGGTCTTGAATATTTAAAAGCTCGTTATAATCTCCGCCGTAAAAATCCTGACTGTCAGGCTTTTCTGCGACATCAAGCCCGTTTTCTTTGGCAATTTGTCTGATTTCTTCTTTTGAATAGCCGCCAAGCGGGAATATAATATTTTTTAGTTGTTCTTGTTTAAGTCTGTATAGAAAATATGACTGGTCTTTTTTGGGCGCAACTCCGCGTTTTAAAAGATATTTTCCGTCCTGTTCTTCAACTCTTGCGTAGTGCCCTGTTGCAAATTTGTCGAATTCGATACCGCTCAAGCGTGCCATTTCAGGCAAAGCTCCGAATTTTACGTAAGCGTTACACCATACGCAAGGATTTGGAGTTCTGCCCTGTACGTACTCAGATTTAAAATTATCAAGCACTATTCTTTCATATTGTTCAGCGCAATTTAAAACATGATATGGAATTCCGAGATTTTTTGCGATACGTCTTGCTTCTTCAATATCTTCAACTTCATCAGGGCCGTAGCAAGCATTCTTATGACCTGCTTTTAATGCCATTCCGTCTTTTCCCCAGATGGACATTGTTGCACCAATAACTTCGTGCCCTTGTTGTTTTAAAATTAATGCTGCAGTTGTAGAATCAACTCCGCCTGATAATCCGACTAATATTCTCATAACTTTATTATTATATATAATTCAATCAAGTCAAGTTTTGCGAATTTGCAATTCATTTACCGAGTTCGCTTGCTTTTTTTGTTGTTTGTTCAATAACGTCATAGAATAATTTTTCGGAATTTTCGTCATTCATAACTGAAATGCCAACGAATGTGCAGCCACCTTTTGTTGCTACATTGTCAATCAAGGTTTGAACCGGAGTTTCACCTCTTTGTGTTACCATCTTGGCTGAACCAATTGCGGTTTGTGTTGCAAGCATAAGTGATTTGTCATAATCCAACCCAAGTTTTTCACCAGCTCTTGCCATATCTTCGATAACTTTGTAGAAAAAAGCAGGGCCGGAGCCTGAAATTGCAGTTACTATATCCATTTGTTCTTCGGTTACCGAGATTGCTTTTCCTATGTTTGACAATAGCTCAATAACGAATTCTTGATCTTCGTTTGAAGCAAAAGAGCCTTTGCAAACTCCGGACATGCCTTCCAAAACAAGTGCCGGAGTGTTTGGCATAACTCTTACAACTCTGTTACGGCCGATAATATTTTCAATTTTTGAAGTAGAAACTCCTGCCGCAATTGAAACTATTAATTTTTCAGGAGTCAACTCAGATTTTATTTCTTCCAGAACTTGAGCCACATAATTAGGTTTGGTTGCAACAAATATAACATCACTATCAATTGCAAGAGCTTTGTTATCTGTAATAACAGTTATTCCTAATCGATTTTGAGCATTTTGTGCAATTTCAGGATTAACTTCTGAACCCTTTAAGTTTTCTTTTGGTATAAAACCTGAAGATATTACACCTTTAATGATTGCGCTTGCCATTTTACCGCAACCTATAAATCCTACTTTACAATTTTTGTTCATATTATTTAACCTTCCCTCTCTCATTTGTTGACTAAAAATTTTTTTTTATTTACATTGGAATTATACGACAAAAAATATAAATTAAAAGGAATTAAAAAATGAGACGTACACTAGAAGGAACTAAAGTAAAAAGGCAGCACGTTAGCGGCTTTAGAGCAAGAATGGCTACCCCGGGCGGACAAGAAGTTTTGAACAGACGCCGTGCAAAAGGTCGTCATAAGTTGGCTATTTCCGGCTCTAAAAGAGCGTAGCGGATTTGCGAACGGACGCAGCGAAGTGAGTCCGGCAAGCGAGAAAATTGAGTGAATAGCAACGAAGTTGCAGGAACGAAACTTTTCGAGCACGGAGCAAATCCAAGAAGCGGATTTG
>CAMVQX010000025.1 GCA_947169755.1 uncultured bacterium | reverse complement strand
ATGCATTAACCGAGGTAACTTTATCTAATGCAAATATTGTTCTGGTTCATGAAAGTGAACAGAAAAAAACTCTTAATTTGATAAAAAAGCTTAGCGGATTCGAAAACCTGTGTACTATATTTGTTGCAGAAACTAATGATTTAATTTTAAAAGCATCTGATATAGGGATAGATGATTTTATAATGTCGGATGCTCCTGATTATGAATTTGTTTTGCGTATAGTAAATAATATCAAACGCAATTCTCTGAAACTTATTAATTTGAGAAATGAAAAATTATTAGCACAACATAAATTATTAGATGAATTCAGTGGATTTTATACTTGTTCAAAAAATGTTATTGAAAATACTATTGATAAAGATTTGCTTACTAAAGGAATTTTTATGGCATTATCTCCATCAAGTGAAAGTAAGACAAATTATTCATATGAAGCATTTGTCAATGCTTTGAAAAAATCTACAAGAGCAGGTGATATTATAGCTTCAGGTCAGGGCGTTAATGTTTATATATTTATGCCGAATACTGATTTTAACGGAGCGCTTGTTGTATTGAATAAAATAAAAGAGAATATTAATTTTGAAATATGTGCAGGTATTACTGATATTTCAGGTAAAATCTATGATATATTTGAAAATGATGCGATAAAATCTCTGTCTGAAGCACTTGCCACAAACGCAGACTACGTATTTGATCAAAAAGAAGAAAAGACTGAAGAATGGCTTAATGATGATGTGAAAAATTATAAACTTTTTAGAAAAATGTATTCTAAAAAACTTGAAAAAGAGATTTCGCCTGTATTTTTCCGACTTCAAAAAGCATACGAAGAAAAATTGTTTGCAACCGAAATTGAGCAGTATATTACAGACGAGCAGTGTGTATTTAAACTTAAAAATAAAAAATTTAACGGTTCTTTAAATATAATTTATCCTGGTTTTGCAAAAATAATAATTGATATTACTTATGATGGTTTAGACAGCCCTGAAAATAGAGAAATTCAGCTTCCTCTTTCTAAAGTTGATCAAAGTGAAATAGGTGATATTGTTGAAGATTTTATAAAAGAATTTAAAAAGTGTATAGTGTAATATATTATTAACGAACGGTTATACTTTTTATATCCGATTTTATTTGCTTTTTTAATTCTTCCAAGGATTGGAATTTTTTTTCAGGGCGGAGCATTCTGTTGAATTCAATTGTAATTTCTTGCCCATAAATATCTTCATCAAAATTTAAAATATGAACTTCAAGAACTGCTTGGTGGCCGTCCACAGTCGGTCTTACTCCAAAATTTGCTATCGCTTTTTTATTATTTGCCCATACATCATAAACTCCAAACGGCAAATCTATTAATTCAGAAGGATATTTTATATTTGCTGTTTTAAAACCGATAGTTCTTCCGATTTTATTGCCTTCTATAACAGTTCCTGTTATAGAAAATTTATACCCCAGCATACTGTTTGCCTGCTCGATTTTTCCTTTGGTGAGTAATTCTCTGATTGTTGTGCTGCTAATTATTTCATTATTAAAAGATTTTGGTTCTATTTCGTAATACTCGTAATTTGTTGCGTGTTGATGCAAATATTCAGCGTTTCCTCGTTTGTTGTGTCCAAAAGTGTGATTCCAGCCGGTAAAAATTGCTGACGGAGTAAAATGCTTTATTATTATATTTTGCAAATATTCATCAGCATTTAAATTACAAATGCTTTCAAAATCTATTTCATATAGATAGTCGACTCCAAGATTTTCAATATGTTTTCGACGATTTTCTCTTGTCAAGATATATTTTGGACAAACTCCCCATAAATAGCAGCAAGGGTGGTCTTTAAAGGTAATTACTGCAGATTTTTTAGAGTTTTTGTGTGCATATTCGACTGCTCCTTTTATTACCGCCTGATGTCCTAAATGCACTCCGTCAAAATAACCGAGCGCAAGTGAAAGATTAGGATTTTTATTTAGTTCAGTGAATATTTGCATAATATCTTTATAAACTATGAGATTCTTCTTATCGCATAGCGAAGCGAAGAATCTCATAAGATTGAAAATTAATTTTTATTTATGTGCAGTGCTCTTCAAATGAAGCTCTCTTAGTTGTTGTAATGAAGCTTCACCCGGAGCATCACTCATAAGATCTTTAGCTCCTGAGTTTTTCGGGAACGCGATAACATCACGAATTGATTCTGTCCTGCATAATAGTGCAACAAGTCTATCAAGACCGATTGCAAGTCCTGCATGCGGAGGTGTTCCGTATTGTAAAGCATTTACCATAAATCCGAATTTTTCTTCAGCTTCTTCTTGTGTTAAGCCAAGTGCTTTGAATATAGCTGATTGAACTTCAGATGAGTGGATTCTTACAGATCCGCCGCCTAATTCTGTACCGTTATAAACTATATCGTAAGCTATAGATTTAACATTACCTAAATCACCTGATTTTAATTTATCCAAATCTTCAATACAAGGTGATGTGAACGGATGGTGCATTGCCATAAATCTACCTTCTTCGTCTGACCATTCAAACATTGGGAAGTCTACTACCCAAAGTAGATTGTGTTTGCTTTCGTCAATTAAATCAAGACGTTTGCCGAAATATAATCTCAATCTGCCCATAATGTCATAAACGAGTTTGGGTTTATCAGCAACAAAGAAAATTATATCGCCGGCTTTTGCTTGTGCTCTATCTTGGATAGCTTTTGCCTGTTCTTCTGTTACGAATTTTAAAACAGGTGATTTTGCCGTTCCGTCTTCGTTATAAATAATGTTAGCCAAAGCTTTTGCACCAAATGAAACTGCAAGCTTTGTAATATCATCAATATCTTTTCTTGAGAAACTAGCACCGCCAGGAATTCTTATACCTCTAACGATACCGCCGTTTTCAAGTGTGTTTTTAACGATTTGAAATTCTGATTGAAGAATAATATCACCGATATCAAACAATTCCAAACCAAAACGTGTATCAGGTTTGTCTGAACCGTATCTGTCCATAGCTTCTTGCCAAGGCATTTGAATAAACGGTGGCTTAACTTCTACCCCTGCAGCTTTGAAAGTATCAACAATCAAGCCTTCAACGGTTCTGATTACATCTTGTTGTTCAACAAATGACATTTCAAGGTCGATTTGTGTAAATTCAGGTTGTCTGTCCGCACGCAAATCTTCATCACGGAAGCATTTTGCGATTTGATAGTATCTTTCAATACCGCCAACCATCAATAATTGTTTGAATATTTGCGGTGATTGCGGTAGAGCATAGAATTTGCCTTCTTGAACACGAGATGGAACAAGATAGTCTCTTGCACCTTCAGGTGTTGTTTTAATCAAGATAGGAGTTTCTACTTCCAAAAAGTCTTGATTATTCAAATAATTTCTTGCAGCTTGACAAATTTTGTGACGTAAAGTCAAATTATGAAGCATACTTTCACGTCTGATATCTAGATATCTGTATTTTAAACGTACATCTTCAGAAACATTTTCGTCATCAAGAACGAACGGTAAAGTCTTTGCTTCTGATAAAATTTCAACAAATTCAGGATACATTTCTACCTGTCCTGTAGGGTATTTTTCATTGTAAGTTTCTTCAGGACGTTTTGAAATTTTACCTTTTACTGTTATTACGTATTCTGATCTTATTTTAGAAAATATTTTGTGGACTTCAGGGTTAATTTGAGGGTTTGCAACTAATTGGAATACTCCTGATCTGTCTCTCAATTCAATAAATAAAATTCCGCCCAAATCGCGTATTGTTGCTGCCCAACCTGATAGGGTAACTTCTTCATTCAAATTGCTGAGGTTCAATTCTCCGCAATTGTGATCTTTTAATCTCGTCTTAATCATTATACCTTCTTTCTGTGTTTAATATAATGATATCAAAAACATGAGAAAAGTTTAAAAATTTTTTAAAATTTATTAAATAAAAAAGCACTAAGTTTAAACTTAGTGCTTTTATTTTTATTATTTTGAATATTATTTTCTGTCAAACATTTGCTTGATACCGTCAACTGACGAAAGAATTCCTGTTGCTTCATAAGGCATGTAAACAACTTTGTTATCTTTTCCGCTTGTGATTGCGTTCATAGTATCAAGATATTTCATTGCAATTAAGTATTTGTCAGGTTGACCTTTATCTGCAAGTGCATCGATAATTCTTTGGATAGCTTCTTTTTCAGCGTCAGCTTCGATTACGCGGGCTTGTGCAATACCTTCAGCTCTTAAAATTTCTGCTTGTTTAGCACCTTCAGCTGAGCGAATTGCAGCTTCTTTTTCACCTTCAGCTTTTCTGATGGCAGCTTCTTTGAGACCTTCAGCTTCTGTGATTGTAGCTTTCTTTTCTCTGTCAGCTTTCATCAATTTGTCCATTGATGCTTGGATGTCTGCCGGCGGGAAGATATCCTGAATTTCTACACGATTAACTTTTACGCCCCATTTGTTTGTAGCTTCATCAAGTGTTGTTCTTAATTCATCATTGATTTTGCCGCGAGATGTCAATGTTTCTTGTAAATCCATCTGACCTACCAAGTTTCTTAATGTTGTTTGAGTCAATTTTTCGATAGCTTCAGGCAAGTTTTCAATTTCATAAACTGCGCTTTTTGCATCAACGATTTGGAAATAAATCAAAGCATTGATAGTGATTGAAACGTTATCTTTTGTAATAACATTTTGGCGAGGAAAGTCGTACATAGTTTCTCTTAAATCAATTCTGTCAGCTGATTTTAAGTAATAATAACTTCTTCCGTCCAAACCTCTTTGAGAAACTTTTTTCAAAATTCCTCGAGGTGCTTCCAAAATCGGAAAAATAAAGTTTAATCCTGCACGTAAAGTTTTTTCATATTTACCAAGTCTTTCAATAATAACTTCTTGCTGCTGTTGAACAATAACAATACCTTTGAATACATAAATCAAAAGTGCAGCAAGTATAATTAACCAAAAAATAGCCATTTTATATCCTTTCTACAGTCAATACCAAACTGTCGTATTTAACGATTCTAACTTCTGAACCTTCAGGTATAGGCTCGTCTACTTCAGCTCTGGCTTCCCAACGCTCATCGTAGATCGTGATAGCACCTGAAAATTTTCCTACCGGTTCTTTTACTTTTACGATTTGACCGATGTATTTGCCTTCCATGCCTGTTTCTTTTTCTTTAGAGTCTTTGTTTCTCAACAATAGTGGTCTTAAGAATGCTATGGAAAGTATGGATAATACAACAAATACAGAAAGTAAAATTACCCAGCTAGATGTGAATAGTGCACAAATTGCCGTCAAAAACCCAGCAACTGCAAGGTTTAAGAAAAACATAGACGGCACAACCATTTCAAGAATAACAAAAATTAATCCTGCAATGGCAAAAATCTCCCAAATTTCCATATTTTGCTCCCCTTTCTTTAGGGGTATTATAACAAATTTTCAAGATATGGTCAATAATTCATCTTACCTTCGTGAAGGAGTTTTGCTGCACAACCTAACTTGTCACTTTCATTGCAAGACAAATTGCCAATTTGCCCTAAGGATTTTTCGTTACCACCCCATCCGAGCTTATTTATAAAAGCATTGCCACCACTTATCCTACAAGGTTCATAAAAAACAAATATATCTTTTCCATATTTATTAGGACCTTTATTAGGACCATTCACATCAACAATCCCTTCATTATATCCAAACCAACCAACTCCCATTGAAAAATTAAACAACATACCATCATTTGTTATAAAAGCGTATGTTCCATCTAAGCTCCTATCATTAATGCAAGGATTGTCTTCTTCTATAGCGTCATAGCTGTTTTTACAGATATTTTCATAATTATCATTATTTATTTCTTGTGCTACATTAAAATATTTAATAAGGTGTTTTGTATTTAAAGCTTCTCCATCTTCAAGTATATTTGATATAGAACCAACACAATCATTTTCAACTTCAAACATTCTTACAGCATTTTCTAAAACAGAAACTGCTTTCATAAACTGGTTATACAAAACATGTTTTTGGTATTTTACAATTAGTGATGGTATTGTAAGTGCTGCAACTACTCCAATAATTGATAAAGTTATTAAAACCTCTGCCAGTGTGAATGCTTTCTTCATAATTCCTCTCTTTCGTTAATATCTTAACCAAAATAGATAAATTTTTCAATAAAAAAGACCTCACAATGTGAGGTCTTTTTGTATTTTTATTAATTATTAAACTAATTCAACAACTTTCAAAGCGTTTCTTGAAGCGATTTCTACCAAGCTCTTAGCAGTAGCAACCATTGATAATGTTGAATCCATCTTGTTGATACAAGAACCGCAGCCGATAGCTGAAGCACCTGCCGCATAAGCAAATGGAGCTGTTGTCGGGTTGATTGCTGTTGCTGTCATAATTGGAAGATCTATGTTTCTTGAAAGTTCAATTGTGTTAGAAATTGTTAATTCTGCTCTTTCCATCAAACCTCTTGCACCGTCAGAAATGCTATCAGATGAATAGTGTCCTTCAGTTTGGATTAAATCAATACCCATAGTTTCTAATTTTCTTGCCAAATCGATTTGTTCAGAAATTGATAATTCACCAGGGATTGTTACGCAGAAAAATGTTTTTGTGTCACCCAAAAGACTCAATGTTTCATTTACTAATGACAAAACTTTGTCAGAAGTAAATGACATACCTTTTTTGTAAAGAACGTCAAAGTTGCCAAGTTCAATTGCATCTGCACCAAGTTCAACAGCTTTTACAAGTTCTGATGGAACGATTGAAGATACAAAAATCGGCATATCTGTCATTTCTCTGATTTCTGAAATGATTTCAGGTTTTGCACAAATATCAACAGCTGAAGCGCCTGCTTGTTCTGCTGAAGTAACTACTTTTTTAATATTTTCGATATCATAGTTGTCGATACCTGCAATAATTTTAACTGCTCTCTTTTCAGTTAAGTGTTGTTTAAATGTTTCAATTCTGCTCATAATTATTTCCTTTCGTATAAAGTCTTAAAAATCTTTCTGAATTATACATTAAAATTGTAATAATTACAATAACTAATCTTTGAAAAATTTTTTAGGTGATGTTTTAAATCTCAAATTAGGGATAATCATTATTAAAAGGAAAGCTTATGATAAAAAATCTTATCGCAATTTTAACTTTTATAATATTTGCATTACCGGTTACAGCACAAAATTTTAGTGCCGATGAAATGACAAATATTACCGTTTATGAAAAAATAAATCCGGCAATTGTTGCAATAGATGCAAATTTATCCGATGGATTTTCTGCAGGAACAGGGTGTATTGTTCGTTCAGACGGTGTGATTTTGACAGGGTCACATGTTATTGAAGATGCAAAAAATATTGATGTAACAACTTCGTCCGGGAAAGTCTATAAAGCAAAAGTTCTTTCTAAAATGGGAAAAAATAAAGATTTGGCACTCTTAAAAATTGATCCGAAACAACCTTTAATGACTGTAAATCTCGGAAATTCCGAAGAAGTAAAAGTCGGACAGAAAGTGTTGGCTATTGGCAATCCATTTGGTTTTTCAGGTACTTTAACATCCGGTATAGTATCAAGAATTGATTATACAAAAGGGCGCATCCAAACTGATGCTGCAATAAACCCCGGGTGCTCAGGAGGTCCGCTTGTAAATTCTCAAGGGGAAGTTATCGGTATATCTCAGTCAATTTATAATCCGGACAATAATATCTCTAATATAGGTATAGGTTTTGCGATTCCTGTAAATGATGTAAAAAAATTTATTCAAAGTGCAAATTTAAATGAATTGACAAGTAAGCATTTTGCTTCAAAATAACTTTCATGTTATACTTCGTTTATGATTGAATTTTTAGGTTTGTGTGTAGAAAATTTGATAAAAAGTATAAAATATCTTTCTAGAGTGCGCTTTTCTTCTATTTTAACGCAAGCTGCTTCTATCAGTTACGATTCACTTCCTATATCATTAATAATAGCATTTATTGCTGCCGCTGTAATTGCTATTCAGGTTTCAAAGCAATTTTTAATGAGCGGAGCAGAGACATATATTGGCGGAACTATTGCAATTGTCATGATTAGAGAAATTGCCCCAGGCTTCGCCGCACTTGCAATTGGTGCAAGAGCCGGCACTGCTATATCGGCAGAAATAGCAAACATGCAGGTTACAAGTCAGGTAGATGCAATGAAAACTCTGAAAGTTGATCCTGTGGGATATTATTTTACTCCGAGAATTTTGGCAGCCGCATTAACAGTACCAATGGTAGTTTTATTGGCTGAGTTTGTTGGTGTTGCGGGTGGAATGTTTGTTTCTAACCTTACTATAGATTTGCATCCTGCAAGGTATATGCATTCAGCTTGGCTTTGGACTTCAACAAAAGATATTTACATAAGCCTTTTAAAAGGTGCTATTTTTGGCGCATTGATTGCTTTGGTCTGTGCTACTCAAGGGTATAAAACTCAAGGCGGTGCAAAAGATGTAGGAATTTCAACAACCAAAGCTGCTATACTCTCAACTGTATTTCTTTTAGCTGCGGATTTTTTTATTAATTTGGTATTTTATATAATATAATTTAAGCCAAATATTTTTGAGCTGTTTCTTTACTAAAGACCTCAATACTGTCTTTTGAGTGTATAAATACAAGACAGCTTATAATGGATTTTAAGGTTTCAAAATCAGAGAATGAAAGTTTATAGCGTAAATCTTCCATATTATCCGCTAAAAATTCCATGATAATTGTTTTATTTTCAAATACAAGAGTTGAAAAATAATCGAATGAATCTTTAGTCTTAATCCCTTCTAAATAAATTATATCAGGTGATTGAAACTCTATAAAACGTGATGCTTTATCCATATTAAATCCGACATTTTCATTCAATTCACATTGATGAACGTTTTCAAGATTATATTTTGCAATACTTTCAAGAGTCATAATATTTTTGTTTTTGTGCGCAGCTTCGATAAGAAGTGAATAAATTATATGGGTTTTTCCGCTTAACGGAGAACCGCAAACGATAATAATTCCGGGATTTTGAAGTGCGGATTTTATTACGTTCAAGTTAGTTTCTGATTTAATTATTTGATTTATCGGTTTGGGCGGTTTGTATATTTTGAGAAAAATTCTTTCTCCCATAATCGTCGGAAAAGTAGAAATGCTTGCCACGACATTGATATCGTCAACCTTAAAATTCAGTTTTCCGAGTTGTGGCAGTTCGCTTACTGCCGCATCTAGGTCGGCAAGCGTTTTTAATTTTGCCGTAAAAGAGGAGGTCAAAACTGTCGGTATATTACCTTTGTTAAGGATTTCTCCATCTTTTTTGAAGTTTACAACGAGTCCTTCACCTTCTCTTTGGAATGATACTTCGTGTACTCCCTCAAATATTGCTTGTTTTAGAATTGCACTGATAATTTTTTGTATATGATTGTCTGATAAATCTTCACTATGCAATTCATCACGCCAATCGAATTGTGAGGTTTCGTCCGTAAAGATTTCGCCGACGATAATATCGTCTTTATAAAGTTCATTAATTTTTTTCAGAATACTGCTTTGAGAAGAAACGACTGGCTCAATCGAGCATTCCGCCGTTTCGATAATTTTGTCTATGGCAAATAAATCCAATGGATCAGCCATTGCAACCGTTAGGGTATCTTCAATTTTGAATAGCGGAATAATTCTGTATTTTTTCGCATCATTTGCACTTATATATTTAAGGCATTTTTCATCAATAGAATAATCATCTAAGTTTACGTATGGGATATGTAGTTTTGCTTCTAAAAATTTTAAAATTGCTTCTTCAGTGAGCGTACCTGAATTAATCAGAGCTTGACCGATATTTATATTTTGGGCGTTGGCAATCTCTTGCGCCTGTTCAATTGTTTCGTAAGCGACAAGTCCTGCTCTTACAAGGTCATATTTAAGTTTTTCAAGTGTTTTATTTGTAACTGTTTCCATATTATTTTAAGTATTGTTCAACTTTTTTTACTACTTCATCTAACTCAAAGGGTTTTGTTATGTATTCGTCAGCACCGGTTTCTTCTCCGATAAGTTTATCTTCTTCCTGAGAGCGTGCGGTAACCATCAGAATTGGAATATTTTTATATTTTGCATCATATTTTAGCAGGCGGCTGATTTTGTAACCGTTAATTTTGGGCATCATGACGTCTAATATTATCAAATCAGGCACAATTTCTTTTGC
This sequence comes from uncultured bacterium, assembly GCA_947169755.1. Classification (GTDB taxonomy): domain Bacteria; phylum Cyanobacteriota; class Vampirovibrionia; order Gastranaerophilales; family Gastranaerophilaceae; genus Stercorousia. Next base: position 4,299 of record CAMVQX010000025.1, on the reverse strand, counting down.
CATTCTTAAACCGTCTTCCCCGTTATCAGCCGTGTAACAAGTGAAATCAGCAGCTTCCAATACAAATTTTAGACTTTCAACTATATCTTGTTCATCATCTACAATCAAAATTTTTTTCATAATACTCCCTCTAACTGGATTATATCATATTGTCAGAAAGCTTCCATTTTGTTAATATTTGTAAATCGCAGCAATTTGTTTTAACAACTATTTTTATGTTTGATTTTTGATTAATACGTAGGAGAAATCATGCCGGTAGAAGCAGTTAATAATGTTCAAAGTACTGTAAAGCCCATACAAAATAAAGAAGTTACTCAGCCTCAGGTTTCGGAAGAAAAACAAGGTATGAAAAACGAAACCAAACTTTTGCTGGGTAGTCTTGCTGCGCTTGCTATTGGCGGTGTAATATACGTGTTGACACGAGGAAAAGGTAACAAAGCTGCTTCAAATGGCTCAAGTGTAGTTGCTGACCAAAATGTACCTGTTGATGCGGAAAAACCTGTTGAAACTTTAAAAGAATACACTATTCAAGCATTTAGAGAAGCCGGGCACAGGTTTGAAAATGGTATTGCAAAAACATCTGAAGGTGAATGTTATGCAGGTATAATAACTAATACAACAAAAAATTCTGAAAAATATTTAGTAACATATGAAAATGGTATTTTGAAAAAATCTGAAAAATATGATATGCAAACGGGCAAAAGGCTCTGGGAAAAATCATATATTTTTAACGAATATAATGGCAAATTATCCGCAATTATGCAAGATGGCAAAGTGATATTTAAAAGATTTGGTGATGGAATTAGAACATCTAATGGATTTTGCGGATATAATAATGATAAAAGCATAATATATATTCGCAGCAAGAACGGTGCAGAAAAATATTACGAATATATGAACAGAAAGCGTATTTTGAGAGCCGAAAAACCACTTGATAATCCTTCAACTTTAATATTTTACAGAGATGATGGAACTAAGGAATTTGCATTAAGAAAATGTAGTCTTGATAGAGATAGTAATATGAGTGGAACATATTGGAACGGAATCATTGAATTATATGATCAAAATGGCAACTTCATTAAAACCGTAGCCCAACTCAATGATACAACTGATTACCAAATATATAGAACAAAATATCAGGAATGGTGGAAACGATTATAGTTTTTAGAAACCTTACTTATCTAAAGTAACCGGCACAATAAAATAGAATTTTGAACCTTTATTCAATTCGCTGTCGCACCAGATTGCACCGTTGTGTGCTTCCAAAAGCTGCTTTGCAATAGGAAGCCCGAGACCTGTTCCGCCTTCTTTTCTTGATAGAGAATTTTCTATTTGTGCAAATTTGTCAAATGCTCTGTGCAAATCTTTTTGGGCTATTCCGATACCCTCATCCGCAACGCATACTTGAACATATTTCCCGGACAGATTGTTAATATCGTCTTTAAAACTGTCATTAATTTCGATATTCTCTGAATCAATGAGTTCTGATGATACGGTAATTGACTTACCCTCAGGGGTGAATTTTATTGCATTTGAAACAAGGTTCGTCAAAACCTGTTCAAGTCTTTGTGCATCAGCTTTAATATCAGGCAAATTATTTGCTTCATTTGTTTGTAAAATTAAGCCTTTTGATTTGGCAACTTCAGAAAGTGCTGATTTTACATAACCTATTACAGTATTTATATTTGTGGGGGCAAACTTGAATTCCATCTTTCCAGCTTCAATTTTCGATAAATCGAGCAAATCATTTATAATACCGGAGAGCCTCTGAACGTTTCGGGTTGCCATTGACAAAAATTTATCTGCAGTAGGAGTGATTTCAATACATTTGCCGCTTGAAAGTATATCAAGAGAATTTTTTATAGATGTCAAAGGTGTTCTCAATTCATGCGAAACTATCGAAATGAATTCGGATTTTAAGCGTTCAAGTTTTTCCAATTTTGCGTTTGTTTCAATAATCTCTTGATACAGAGTTGCGCTTTTTAACGGTAGTGCAACCTGTTGCGCGATAGTTTGAAAGCATGTCGCATCATCGGGAGTAAATGAACCGTCTTTAAAAATTTCGACAAATCCGAAATGGTTTTCTCCCAATGCAATTTGAGCGAACATATTGTCATATTGAAATATATTGAATGTAAACCGATTTGACGGGTTTTTTATGTGTTTTACAACTTTTAAACTTTCTATGTCAATTTCGAAAGGTTGTTTTTTGCCTTCAAATACTGCATTATAATTAAGTATTGTTCGGAATTTTATGGCTGAAATGAGCTCATCTGATAATTCATACAGTGAGTCTAAAATAAGTACAGGTTCGTTTTCGCTGCATAGTGAAAGTGTACAAATGAGGGAGTAGCTTAGAGCTCTGTCCATGCCTTCTGCCATATATTGTAAAAGTTTGGCTTTATCAAGAGTTCCCGCAAATTGCGAACTGGTATTGTACATTGCATTGAGTCTATACAAACTATCTGCCAAATCTTTATTTGAACTTGACAACATTTCAAGCGAGTTTTTCATTCTGAGATTTACATTAACTGTTGATAATATTAAATCTTCACTCATGTCATCAGTTATAAATGCATTTGCTGAATTTACAATATCCTTTTCGAGTTTATTTGATGATATTAAATATATTATTATTGCATTTTCGCAAATAGATTTAATGATTTTATTAATCTTTTTATGATTTTCAAAAGCCTGATCAATTAGAATTATGTCAGGTGTATTTGAACTAATTATATCTTGTATCATAACTTCATCAGTCATTAAATAGTATTCATAAAGACTTGTATCAAATATTTTTCCAAATTTAGCGATTTTATTTGTATCGTCAGATATCAGTAAAATTTTAATCATACAACAATTTTAAATGCTCTTAAAATATTTAGCAAATTGGTTAAATTATGTTGCTTTTTGGTGTAATATGTAATTATGCCTATTATTAATGAAACGGATTTTATAAATAGAGTAAAAGATTTGAATGAACTATCATTTAAACCCGGTGAGCGTTCGAATATTTATAAAATGGATACTCACGATTTGAGATATCTTGAAAGCGGGGATTTCTGCGCAAATCTTCATATTCACACGCATTATTCGGATGGAATTTTGTCGGTAGATGAAATAAAAAAGCAAACCCGAGAAATTCCTAATATGCTTACAGCGATAACCGATCATGATACTCTGGATGGTGTAAAAGAATTGGCTTCATCTGATTTCGATGCAAATATTTGTCCCGGAATTGAAATCTCAACGGTCGGAATAAATTTTCCGAAACAACCAAAGCCTCTATCAATTCACCTTTTGGTTTATGGCGTAGATCCGTTTGATAAAAAATTAAATGATTTCTTGGATTATAAAAAAGATCTAAAACTTCAGCTTGCAAAGGATACAATAGAAAAGCTAAACAATGAACTTCCGGAATATAATTTTAATTTGGAAGAAGCTTCTCTTTGTCATCCTATGATTATGAAAGGTCAGGATGAAGTCTCGCATCCTCTGAAAAAATATACTTCCGGAAAAATCATTTTGAATCACTATTTCCCAAATGCAAATTTTTCGTATCAAGAGCCTATATATAAATTTAAGTATTTGTTTAAAGGATTAGAGCCTTTTTATATTACGTACAAAAAGGCATTAGAAATGTATATACAGTGTTCATTACCGTTGATTCCAGATAATATAATAGAAAAAATTATGGTTGCCCGTAATATTTATATTGAATCTCATCCGAAAATCGGTAAAATGCTTGAACCGTTTTCGTCATTTGAAGAAACTGTAGAATTTATATCCACACTTGATAGCGGCGTGATGTCAATTGCACATCCTGCTCGAACTAAAGCTTATACTCCTGAATTTTATAATTATTTGTTTTATAATTTTAAAAAATACGGAAAAGAAAAAGCGATGTTTTATGAAAAGTATTATCAGTCCTACGAAGATACTTATGCCGGAGAATGGGCTCAGGTTATTGATAATGCTGCTGAAGGCTTGTTTGCAACCGGCGGCTTAGATACCCATGGAACAGATATATTGCATCGTGGAGCATATTATTAGAAAGGTAAAGTATGATAAAAAGATTAGTTTTGATTTCGGCACTTATAACATCTCCTGTATTGGCGGGTGAACTTTTATATGGCGGAAGCTATGTCAGCCCTGAGAGATATGCCGTAAATGAGGCTGATATGATATATGATTTTTCTAATATTCCTCCTGCTCCGCAGTTAAATGTAGATAATCTTGATAATATGCGTTTTGACCCTAATCCGAAGAACAATCCGCTTCCTTCAAATTTTAATATTT
>CAMVQX010000024.1 GCA_947169755.1 uncultured bacterium | reverse complement strand
GTAGAAGATCAGGCTACAGACAGAACATACCGTATCGGACAGGACAAAAATGTTATGGTTCACAGAATGATTACTCTCGGAACATTTGAAGAAAAAATTGATGAGATGTTGAAATCTAAGAAAGAACTTGCAGATTTGGCAGTTTACGAAGGTGAAAAGATTATCACAGAACTTTCTGATGAGGAAATTTATCAAATATTCACATTAACTGCATAGACCAAAATTACAAAAGGGTTGAAAAAATTTTTGTTTGGGTTTATTATATATAAGTACTAAAAAGACCATAAGGTGGTGAAAATATAAATGGCAGAAGTAAAAGTTGGCGAAAACGAATCAATTGAAAGCGCATTGCGTCGTTTCAAGAAAAAAATTCAAAAAGCCGGTATCCTTTCAGAAGTAAAAAAACGTGAAAGATACGAAAAACCGAGCGTAAAGAGAAAACGCAAATCAGAAGCTGCTCGTAAGAGAAAAGTTTAATAAAAGAAAAAGAACCGTGTAAATGGTTCTTTTTTTTTATTAAATCAGCCGATAAGATAAATCTTATCGGCGATAAAAAATCTACTACAAATAAATACTTAAATTAGAACTACCCTACGTATTCTGCCAAAACCTCCTGTCCTAACACGGAGAATCTCATCTTCTTCAAAGCTCTCAATTCAGTTTGACGGATACATTCTTTTGTAACACCGTACAAATTGCCAATTTCTTCCAAAGTTTTTTTGTCAGTGCCACCAAGCCCATATCTCATTTTTACAACTTCTTGTTCACGGTCTTTTAACGTTGATATAACATTCAATATATCAGCACGTAAGTTTTCAAATTCAACAGCCTCTGTTGCAGATGCTTTTTCATCCTCAATAATATCGGCAACATTCATTTCTTTACCATCACCGTTTTCAACTCCGCTTTCAAGTGAAACGGTTTTTGTATAAGCATTTAAGAATGTATCAATTTTTTCAGCCGAAATATTCATTTTTTTTGCAACATCTTCATTTTTTACCTGACAATTATTTTCACGTTCCATTTCACGTTTTAGTTTTGAAAAACGCGACAATGTTTCTTGAATATATACAGGAATCTTCATACAATGTGATTGTTCTGAAATTGCTTTAAACATAGCCTGTTTAATCCACCAGCTTGCATAAGTTGCAAATTTGTACCCAAGTTTGTAATTGAATTTTTCAGCCGCAACCATCAAACCTAAATTACCTTCCTGAATCAAATCAATCATAGGAAGATGGGACATGTGAATTGCTTTTTTAGCAATAGTTACAACAAGACGCAAATTTGCTTTAATCAATTCACTTTTCGCTTCTTCATCACCCTCTTTTGCTTTTTTAGCAACTTCTCTTTCTTCTTCCGGTGTCATTGAACGAAAATCTGCAATCTCTCTGATGTAATTTGCCAATACACTGTCGTTTTCTGCATCAATCACTTCATTTTTTGCGGGGTTTGAGAAACCTGTTTTTCTCATCAAAACTAATTCTGCCATACCTAAACTCCTTCATTTTTGAACACAAGACGGGATAAATAACACTCGATATATACTTAGTATATACTACGATATATATTTTTTCAAGTCTATTATGAAGTTTTGTTAAAAATATAAAATTAAAACATACTCGAAATGTTTATTATATAATAATTTCAGGAGAGATAATATGAGAAAGAAAATTTTAATTATATTAGGAATATTAGTAGTTTTGACAGGTATATCACTAACCTGTTTCGCGGCAATGAACACTCCAAAACATCCGTCAGATTACCATATTGGCATTTCTTACGAAGCCGCCAGAAATTCAAATAAGCCTATGCTTGTTGTATTTTATGCGGATTGGTGCACATACTGCTTAAAATTTATGCCAAAATTTAATATTTTAAGCAAAATATACGGAGACAAATTCAATTTTGTTATGGTCAATGTAGAAGAAAATGCATCTACTGCCAGACTTGCAAAAGAAGTTGGCATCGGTGGTTTTCCTACAGTTTATATAATTGATCCCAAATATGACAACAGAGTACTTTTACCAAATGCAATATACCAAGATTTAGCCAAGTTCAGAATTGAATTAGACAGATACTTGAGAATACGGGCACTTCTTGATAAAAAATAGCATAAAAAAAAGACCTTGATATTCAAGGCCTATCCGTTTAAATAAGAAGAGAGAGCTTTATATTTATATAAAGTATGGTAATTTAAAAAATTTGCTAATTTTTTGCTAATATATTAAGAAATATTAAAAGGAATTTTATGAAAGACATCCAAAATCTTCAAGATAACAGGAATGTAGATATTCAAAAAGTAGGTATTAAAAATTTAAGTTTGCCGTTGACTGTTCAACGAAAAAACAATTCCGATCAGGTTGTATCCGCAGTAGCACGAGTTAGCGTTTCTTTGCCCAAACATTATAAAGGTACGCACATGTCAAGATTCGTAGAAGTATTGACAGAATGGCAAAACAAACACCTTTTAGGAGTAGATATAAGAGGGTGTCTTGAAAAAATTATTAAAAAATTGAACGCTAAAAGCGGAGAATTAGAATTTAAATTTACCTATTATATAGATAAAAAATCACCGGTAAAAAAGATGTCTGCACCTATGGCATATGATTGTTCATTTGAAGGAAGAATCATTGACGGACAATATAAATTTATTTTAGGTGTTATTGTACCGGTTACAACTTTATGTCCTTGTTCAAAAGAAATTTCCGAAAACGGTGCGCATAATCAAAGAGCACTTATAAATGTAAAAATATCTTACGATGAAGATAACCAAATTTGGCTTGAAGATTTGATTGAGATGATAGAATCTTGTGCATCTTGTCCTTTGTATACGCTTTTGAAACGTGAAGATGAAAAATTTGTAACAGAAAGAGCATACGAAAATCCAAAGTTTGTTGAGGATGTTTTGAGGGATGTTGTTGTAAAATTAAGAGAAAACCAAGTTATAAATGAATTTGAAGTTGATTGTGAAGCTTTAGAAAGTATTCATAATCATTCAGCTTGGGCTTTTCAACATGAAATTAAAAAGTAATATTTACACCCCCATTTATACTTACATTCGATTTTGAAAAAGGAGCTCTATATAAATCGTCAAATTCTGTTTCTCCCCATAATGTGACATTTTTTGATACTTTATATGATACGCCGCTAAATAAATTTACTTGATTTTTTATCTTCTTGGTATCAGTTCTATAAGTTATACAATCATTCAAATTTGTATACACATTTGTTTTGTCATTGAGTCTAAAAGAAGTTGAAAATGGCGATATGCGTGCTTGAAATACAGTTCTGTCGTCACCTGCTTTAGTTCTTAACCTAATATTTGCATTAATATTTTTGGACAAGTTATATGAACTTTTTAAATCTAAAACAAATTCAGTATTATTTTTAAAATCTGTTCCCGCTCCAACAAATGATGAAACAGAATATTTATCTTTAGAGTATTTCAAATCAGCTCCGACCAAAGTATAATCACAGCCTTGAAATGGACTATAATACGTAGCAACTGATGCTCCTGTTTTTATATTTTCACCCATAGTAATCCCCGTATATATATAAACAAAAATTTATGCAAAAAATTGACTAAACATTACAATATATAAAGTCTACTTGGTTTTAATCTCAGATGTTTCAATAAAATTTGTATTTGGAATATAAGATGTATTAACTTCCATTTTGTTTATTAACGTAGCTCTTTTTTTACGGAAAAGCATGTCAACAAATGCCTCCAAACGAGTAATAAACCCGGCTTCACCCGTTTGTTCGTCAACAGTGAGATTTAACAATGGTTTATTGAAGTGTTTTGCTTTTCTTGTAATTCTTTCAATCATTAAAGAATCAGGTCCGCAGCCAAATGCCGTAAGAGTAATAATACCATCAATTTTGGCATCTTTCATATAATGACCTGCTGCACCTGTCATTTCTCTTTCGTTTGCCCAATAAATATTTTGACCGAGAGTTAATATACCATCATCCATTTGTTCTTTTGATAATTGGAGTGAAGAATAAACTTTGACATCCATTTTTTCAAGTTTATCAAAAATCTTCATAGAAGCTCTATCATCAAGTATATTATAGCCGTGTGATATCAATGCTATCGAGATAGGATATTCCTTGGTTTGATTTTCAATAAATACTTTTCCCTGTAGAGCATAATTCATTGCTTTTTGATAACTCATACCTGATTTTGACATAATATAAAAGTTATTATAAGTTCTCCAGCCGGCTTTTGAAGCTTTTTTAATTCTGTTCATATCAGTAATACCAAAAGGTTTTACAGCTTCAGCCAAAAATTCATAAAGCCCTTGATTTTTTTCAGACTTATCAAGTGTGGCTTCGATAATTGTAAAATCTCTCTTAACAACATTCCTTATCAAATCAGGCAATCCCCTAATTTTAGAACAGTTGTATATTTTCGGAGCAATAGATTGAATTAAAGGTACAAAAATTTTATCAATTCCCTTATCTAACAGATTCAACACATGACCAACATAAATTTTTATTGGTAGACAAGTTTCGGTAACAACCAAAGATGAACCTTTTGATAATGTTTCCTTTGTCGTGATATCAGACAATACAATTTTGATGCCTAAATCTGTAAAAAATCCATAGTAAAACGGATAGTTGTTATAAAACGACATCGCACGCGGTATACCAATTGTCATATCATCTGTTTGTCTCACGGTAAATCCCCTTACGTATATAATACTTCAAAATATTTTTTTTTGCTATTTAAATTATAAAACTTTACTTTTATTCTTTTAGGTCTATGATTTATATTACAGGGAGGCAATTTATGTATAATCCGAAATCAAAAATAGCAGACGAATTTATTTCTCACGAAGAAATTCTGGAAACATTGAAATACGCTGACGAAAATAAAAACAATTTTAAACTTATTGATGAAATCTTAGAAAAGGCAAAAGAAGCTAAAGGGCTAACACACAGAGAAGCTTCTGTTCTTTTAGCTTGCGAAGATGATGAAAGAAACGAAGAAATATTTAAACTTGCAAAAAAAATCAAACAAGATTATTACGGTAACAGAATAGTTCTTTTTGCGCCTTTATATTTATCAAATTACTGTGTAAACGGATGTGTTTATTGTCCATATCACGCAAAAAACACGCATATTCCCCGCAAAAAATTAACTCAAGAGGAAATAAAAAAAGAAGTTATAGCACTTCAAGATATGGGGCATAAACGCCTAGCAATAGAAGCAGGGGAAGATCCTGTAAATAATCCTATTGAATACATATTAGATTCTATTAAAACAATATACTCAATTAAACACAAAAACGGAGCTATAAGACGTGTAAATGTAAACATAGCCGCAACAACCGTTGAAAATTATCGTAAATTGCACGAGGCAGGTATCGGAACATATATTCTGTTCCAAGAAACTTATAATAAAGAAAGCTATGAAAAGCTTCACCCAACAGGACCTAAACACAATTACAACTATCATACCGAAGCCATGGACAGAGCTATGGAAGGTGGAATTGATGATGTAGGTTTAGGTGTTTTGTACGGTTTAGAGTCATACAGATATGAATTTGCAGGAATTTTAATGCACGCAGAACACTTGGAAGCTGTATATGGAGTAGGACCTCATACAATCAGCGTTCCTCGTATTAAAAAAGCAGACGATATCGATCCGAGCACATTTGATAACGGAATTGATGATGATACATTTGCTAAAATCGTTGCCTGCATAAGAATTGCCGTTCCATATACAGGTATGATTGTTTCGACAAGAGAATCCGAAAGCTGCAGAGCAAGACTTTTAGAACTTGGTATATCCCAAATTTCAGGCGGTTCAAAAACAAGTGTCGGAGGGTACTATGAGCCTATGCCTGAGAAAGACGATTCCGCTCAATTTGATGTATCTGACAGAAGACCGCTTGATGAAGTTTTAAGATGGCTTATGCAGCTCGGCTATCTTCCGAGTTTTTGTACAGCTTGCTATGGAAGCGGAAGAACCGGCGATAGATTTATGGAAATTTGCAAAAAACAACAAATTCATAACTTCTGTCATCCGAATGCCATTATGACATTGAAAGAATACTTAGAAGATTATGCTTCACCTGAAACAAAAGAAGTTGGTGAAAAACTTATCGCAAAAGAATTAGAAACTTTGACCGGAGTAAAAAATACGGTTGAAGAAAATCTTGTAAAAATTGAACACGGAGAAAGAAACTTTAAGTTCTGATTCTTTTAATATACAATTTTGTAAATGGACGGTTAAAAAAGCCATAGAGCTTCACCCCGTCCATTTTTAACGCTTTTTTATCTTTACACTGAACTGTAATCGATGAGTCTTTATAATCTGTATCTACAATTTCACCGGGCAATTTTTCTGAATTGCTGTCACTTATTTTCAATTTATACGGATTCGGGATAAAAAATTTGTTTTTGTAAGTTACATAAGTAGGAAGCCAAGGATGAAGCGCTCTAATCCGGCTATGTATTTGTATTGCTGATTCAGATGTAAAATTAAGCATTTTATCATCATCAGTAATGTTCGGGAAATACGTTCCTCTTTTTTGAGCAATAGGAATAACTAATCCGTATTCAAGTTTTTTTAACACTTCTGCACACATCAACCTTGCCTGATAAACCGTACGGTTTTTTAGTTCTTTTGAAGTGTCACTAGGTAGTATATCAATTTGTTTTTGCGCTAATATTGCTCCGGTATCGAAACCCTCGTCCATCAAATGAAATGTTATTCCTGATTTGTTTTCTCCATGCAAAATTGTTTGCAAATACGGATTTGGGCCTCTGTAGTTTGGTAAAAATGACGGATGTACATTGACAGATGCAATTACCGGCAAATCCAAAACATCTTTTCTTAATTTTTCGCCCCAAGTGCCAACCAAAATAACATCAGCATTTAATTTTAAAATTTCGTTTTTAAATTTTTCACAATTAGCAGATTTACATTTAATTTCATGCAATTTATTGTGTTTTATTATTGTATAGTCATTTGAAGCATTAAAAAAATCTTTTAATTTTAATTTCCAGGCAGGAATATTTGTTCTTTCGTAGCGAAAAACCCCGACAATCTCGCAATTTGCATCAAGTGTGCCTTCTATTAAATTAAAAAGCATTTCGCCTTTACCAAGTATTACAACCTTCATACAACTAATACCTAATTTTTGAGGCCCTATCCATTTCCCGCTGCTGATCTTTTTTTGTTATGTCATCTCGCTTATCGTGTAGCTTTTTACCTTTAGCCAGAGCTATTTCGACTTTGGCAAAACCGTGAGAGAAAAAAACTTCCAAAGGAATAATTGTATAATTATCCTGCTTAACTTTGGTTTGCATTTTTAAGATTTCTTTCTTAGTCAAAAGCAACTTTCGTGTCCGCTCAGCATCATGATTGAAGCGATTTCCCTGTTCATATGGTGAAATATGACATTTATACAGAAAAATTTCGTTGTCATCAATCTTACAAAAACTATCTTTCAAATTAATTGCATTTTTACGGATGGATTTAATTTCAGTTCCGGTCAGCACAATTCCGGCTACATATTTTTCTATAATATTATAGTCGTGGAAGGCTTTTCTGTTAGTTGTAACAATTTTTCTGTCCATAAAAAAATATTATCATAAAATTATTCATACAAAAAACATTTTACTTTATGAAAACTTCCACTTTCACCTGGAATACAATTTTTACACTTTTCCATAACCCTTGGACATCTTGTATGAAATTTACAACCGTCAGGCAAATTTGAAGGTGAAGGCAAATCTCCCTTCAATAAATTCTTTTTATCAGATTTTTCAAATTTCGGAACCGCACTGAGTAAAGCTTTTGTGTACGGGTGCAAAGGATTCACAAAAACATCTTCAGTTTTTCCTATTTCAACAATTTCACCAAGATACATTATTGCAACTCTATCCGCCAAGTATCTAATTACCCCCATATCGTGCGTAATCAATAAAAATGTTAAATTATATTTTTCTTTCAATTCTTTTATCAAATTTATAACCTGAGCTTGAATACTGACATCAAGTGCACTTACAGGCTCATCCGCTATTATAAATTCAGGTTCAAGCATTAACGCTCTTGCAATAGCAATTCTCTGTCTTTGACCTCCGGAAAATTCGTGCGGATACATATCCAAGCACCCTTCATCAAGCCCAACCATTTGAATTTTTTCTTTTACAATTTCCAAAATCTTTTCTCTTGAATAATTTTTATTAATCACAAGAGGTTCACTTAAAATTTCATATACCTTCATTTTAGGATTAAGACTTGCATACGGATTCTGAAAAATCATCTGTGCAAATTCTCGAAAAGTTTTTATATTATCAGCCTTACAAGTGTTAAACAAAATACAGCCTTGTTTTTGTTTTTCTAATTTAAGAATGGTTCTTGCTAGAGTAGATTTGCCACACCCTGATTCGCCTGCAAGAGCAAGTATTTCACCTTTCTTTATTTCAAGAGATACCCCGTTTACAGCATGTATAGTTTGATTTTTTTCTAAAACACCTTTTTTAACACTATATTCAACACGCAAATCTTCAATTTTAACTAAATTTTCCATAAAAAAATTTTACCTTAATTTGCGAATAAAGGCAATTACACAAATTATTAATCGTGCGCACATATATATTTACAACTAATCATTTTTTTTGCTAGAATTAGTGGGTATGGAACAAAAATCACTTTTTGAAAACAACAATAATCAACCATTAGCATCCAGATTAAGACCAAGAGATTTGGACGAATTTGTCGGTCAAAAGCACTTAATTGGAGAGGGAAAAGTACTCAGAAAATTAATTGATAACGACAATATTTCATCAATCATATTTTGGGGCAATCCGGGTATTGGCAAAACTACTCTTGCAAGAATCATTGCAAATAAAACACATTCTGAATTTATTGATTTTTCAGCAGTAACCAGCGGAATTAAAGAAATCAAAGCTGTTATGGCTCAAGCCGAAGAAAATCGCAAATTAGGACAAAAAACTATAGTATTTGTTGATGAAATTCATCGTTTTAACAAAGCTCAACAAGATGCATTTTTACCATATGTTGAAAAAGGAAGTATAATCCTCATTGGTGCAACAACAGAAAACCCCTCTTTTGAAATCAATTCAGCCTTACTTTCACGCTGCAAGGTATTTGTATTTAAGCCAATTGAAGTTGAAGATTTAGTAGAACTTTTAAAACGCGCTATTAAAGATGAAAGAGGTTTTGGCAATGAAGTAGTTAATATTGAAGACGAATATTTGAATATAATTGCAAAATTTGCAAACGGCGACGCCAGAAGCGCTCTCTCAACATTAGAAATGGTTATTTTGAACGGTGATGTTGCAAATGACGGAACTATAACGGTTACAAAAGAGACATTAGAACAGTGCATATCAAAAAAATCACTTCTTTACGACAAAAACGGAGAAGAACATTACAATATAATTTCAGCTTTACATAAATCAATGAGGAATTCTGATCCTGATGCTGCGGTATATTGGCTTGCAAGAATGTTGGAAGCGGGAGAAGATCCCTTGTACGTTGCAAGACGAGTAGTAAGATTTGCTTCAGAAGATGTAGGCTTAGCCGATCCGCACGCACTGGAAATCGCAGTTGCAGCATATCAAGCTTGTCATTTCATCGGAATGCCGGAATGCAGTGTAAACTTAACTCAAGCAGTTATTTATATGTCTATGGCACCAAAATCAAATTCTATGGATGTAGCTTACAATATGGCAAAAATTGATGCAAAAGAAAATATTGCAGAACCCGTACCGCTCCAGATTAGAAATGCACCGACAAAATTAATGAGAGAACTTGATTACGGAAAAGGCTATCAATATGCCCATGACACAGAAGAAAAAATCACAAGCATGCAATGCCTGCCGGACTCACTTGTCGGAAGAGAATATTACCGACCGGTTGAACAGGGATTGGAAACAAAGTACAAAGCAAAACTCCAACAAATAAAAGATTGGAAAAAAGCTCACAGTTAACAATCTTTTTAAAATTAGTATTTGATGATAAAATAAGTTTTATAATGGATAACAGACCGACATGGACATCTAGATATACATTTATTGTAACAGCAATAGGCTCAGCTGTTGGATTAGGTAATATATGGCGTTTTCCGTATGTTATGGGACAAAACGGAGGTGCGATTTTTTTAGCAGTTTATATTTTATTAATTTCTACTATTTGTTTTATCCCGCTTATCAACGAGCTTTACGTAGGAAAACTTACTAAAAAAGAATGTATAGGTGCATATGAATCCATTAATCCGAAATTCAAATTTTTAGGAGCATTAAATCCCATAACAGGCATTATAATTGCATCATTCTACTTTATTGTAGGAGGCTGGATTATAAATTACATATCAAAAAGCTGTATATCATATCAAATCCAAGATTATGAGAGTTATTTTTCGGAATTAATTCAAACGCCTGTATATTCTTGCGTTTTAACATTAATATTTTTATTTATTTGCATATTTGTTGTAGCACGGGGTATAAAAAACGGAATCGAGAAAGTAAATAAAATTTTGATGCCCTTATTAGCTTTAATTTTATTATTTTTGGTTATAGTTTCGCTAAATTTACCAAACTCGGAAAAGGGTTTGGAATATATGTTCAAACCGGATTTTTCTAAATTAAATTTTCAGATGGTATTGGCTGCACTCGGACAAGCATTTTTCACACTCAGCATAGGTATGGGTGCATTATTAACTTACGGAAGTTATATCAAGGAAGACAAATCACTCGTTAAATCTGTGTACACAATAATAATATCAGATACAGCATTTGCAATATTGGCCGGAATAATGATTTTTCCTGCAGTCTTTTCATTCAATTTAGAACCTAATTCAGGTGCAGGACTGGTATTCGTAACTTTACCGAGAATATTTTCTCAAATACCTTGCGGCAACATTGTTTCATTACTGTTCTTTATATTATTATTTTGTGCTGCAATTACGTCTGGCATAAGTATTATAGAAGGTCCTTGTGCAACTCTGATAGAAAGATGCAAAATATCAAGAGTAAAAGCTTGCACAATATTATTCTTTGTTATTGCATTACTTGCAATACCTGCAACATTATCATTTGGAACTTTAAGTAACATTAAAATACTTGATAAATCTATTTTTGATTTTCTTGATTTTATAACATCAAATTTAATGCTCCCGCTCAATGCTCTTTTCTTATGTTTAATCTCAGGCTGGTATTTAAAAATTAAATCACATAATATAATATCAAATAAATTCGTCATGTTCTTATTTGATATTGGGCTGAAATTTGTCGTACCTATTGCACTTTTATGTCTTATTATTATGGGACTTAAGTAGAAGAATTTAACTTTTAAGAATATTAAAGTTGTTTAATAACTTTTTTGTCATATTGCTTATTTTCAACTTTTTCAATTTTGTTATTTTTCTTTCCGAGCGCCCATCTGAAACCACCTGTCAAAGCTACACCGTTTCTGCCGCCATTTCTGAGCATTGCTTGCATATAACCAGTAAAGTTATCACCTACATGTTTTTGGACACCGACACCGTATTCAACATAAGGTTTTACACTCATCTCAGGTAATTTGACACCTGCGGCACGAACGTGAGTATCATTAATCAAGTTCCAAACCATACCGACACTTGCATAAGGCTGCCAACCATGGTTCAAGTTTCCGATAAATCTTACACTTGGATTTAATTGGACTGTACTAATTGGATTTGAATTAATTCTTACACCCGCTGCATTGGTATAATCAAATGTTTTCATCAAACTGTAATTCATAAACCAAATTGGTTGGATAATGAATTTACCTTGTGCCAATTCCCAGTTGTAACCTGTTTTAGAACCGATACCTGAAAGAATTGATGTATAATCTTCGTGTCCGTACATTGTGTCTGAATCTGCAACAGAAGCACCGACAGCAGCAGTAACTGCAGTCCAGAAATTACCTTTATACCAAGTTTGCGTACCGCCAAGCATACCACCATTCATATTTGTTGAAACACCATTATATGACATATGTGCACCGTTATAGCCAATATAACCTGTAGTTACAGTATTCCAACCATGCTTAAGCTGTTTTATATCAGTATCAAACCCTGTAAATGTACCATAAGAATTTACATCTACACGAGGACCATTCTTGAGGTGGACATTTTCAAATGATGCATAAGGAATAGTCCAAACACCTCTATTCTCATACAAACTGTTAAGCTGCATGTTTTGATTGAAATCAGTAGATTGAATAGCATACTTATTTGCATTAATTTTAGCAAATCTGTCTCTTGCATTAAATTTAGTAAATCCGTCCAAATGTTCAAAAGCATAATGCATAGTCGCATTCATACTTTGCATTAACCCTGCTTGAGCCATAACAGGTGATGCCAAAACTGCAGGATTAAAGTCACTTGGGCTGTGTCCGCCTGATACCAAGCCGAATTTAAAATATCCCATGTCGTTTTCAATATCATAAGATGTTTTATATTTATATATAGGAGAATAAGTTATTGTACCTTCACCAGTGTAATTTACTGCGTTTGCCAAATCTTTGTTATTAGTAAACAACAGAGACAATTCTTTTTCATTCGTTGCAGATAGTAAGTTTATCTTCTGTACATTGATAGTATCATTTACTGCTGCAGAAACAGCTGTAATTTTATCCATTTGCCTGTTTGCTAAATCAGCATCAACAGTCATATTCAAAGCACCGTTCAAAGTTACATTATTAAGTGCTAATGTACCAATTCTGTTATTTCCCATAACAATAGTTGACGGATCATTTACAGTCAAGTTAATACCGCTAAATGAATTTTCGTTATCAAGCGTGACCTTAACATTAGACATATTTGTATCAAGTCCGCTAACTTGAGCCCTATTACCAAAATAAACAGAACCATTTTCTAAATTCAATTCACCAACACCGGTAAACCTTCCGTTTAAACTAACTTCGTCAGAACCGTCGACATTGATTGAAGAATTTACAGATCTCAATGTAATTTTATCGTCAACAACAGAGCCGCCTAAAATATTTACACGTCCTGAAGTTTCAATACCTTCACCGTTTGAACCGTCAAGTATGACTCCGTCCAAATTTATTACTGAGGATTCATTGCCTGATTTAGCGATATAGTTAGCATTCAACAAGCCGACATCTTTAAGATTCAATGTTGTATCATCGTTATCTAAATCAAAACCTTTATGGGAATCAAAATTAATTGTTGAAACGTAACGGCTATCACCATCATTTTCAGCTTTACCAAGTACAGAAAGTGTACCTGCTGTAGTAGTTCCAAGATCTCTTGTTACAGTATAAACATCATCTTTTGTATCAAAAAAGAATGTTCTGTCTTCTGCACCCTGGCCATCATATACATTAATCAGCCTTAAATTATCAGCTTTTGGATTCCAAACATGTTCTGATTCGCCTATCATACTTGTTTCGTATAGCAATGTATCCATAAGTCCATCTGATGAACCAGTCACACTTAATACACTTTGATATGTTTCAGTCCATTCTTCAGTACCGTAGTTGTCATTCCACTTGATTGTAGATGTTGTTAAATCGGTATCACCTGACATATCTTTATCATATGTCTTATTATAAACATCAAGCACATCTTGAGAAAGCTCCAACACTGTATTACTATCAGCACCAAATAAAACTTGTTGTTCAAAATCTGTCGTATTAGCAGGTGTAGAAAGACTATTTATAATCAACGTTGCAGCTGAAGTATCATTTGTCAACGTGATTGTATCAATATTTGTACCGTCAAAATCAAGTGAGATATTACCACTGCCCGCAATATTACCCACAGTATGATTAGTTACAATACCGTTAGATATAATTAAATTACCTTCATTCATATTTAATGTGCCGGCAATACCAGCACCGTTATTGAATGTAAGGTTAGAATTTATTTTTGTTGTACCGCCGCCTAATATTTCTTTAGCTAGTGCACCTGAAAGAATTAATGTACTATCAATGTTATTATTAGCATCTTTAACATTGGTAATTGTAGAATTAGCTATATATTCTGCCGTAGTTGTAAGAATCCCTGTATTTGAAATATTTGCATTAGTAACATCAGCATTAATTTCAGATGTGCCTGCAGTTGTCATATTGAATTGAGTTGAACCGGTTATTTTACCGTTCAAAATAGAATCTTCGAGTTTAACAGTAGCAGAGCCATTAGAAACTGTAGCAACAGTAACAGTGCCGCCGACTGTTACATCTTTAAAGTTTAATGCTGTTGCACCTTCGCCAAGCACAAAATTAGAACCGTTTAAATTAACTACTTCAGCATCTCCACCTGAAACACCATTAATATTTAATGTGCCTTTTGTATTACCCAAGTTAGTGCCATCCAATACAGTATATGAATCTCCATTATTTATTGCATTGAAGTTCTTTGTTGCTTGAACATCATCATTATTAACAAGCATCAAAGTATCAAGGCTTTCACCTTGGTGTATGTCTCCACCTTCTATCACTTTTCGTATTTCAATAGATAATGTATCTTTTGTTGTTCCTGTCTTAGAAAGTGTAAATGTGCCTTTTACAACTTCATTTGTTGCATCTTTAACCCAGTGACTATAAGTATCATTCCAAGAAGTTGTTTGATTAATTGGACTATCCCATTCACTTGCAGCCTCTATTTCAGTTTTACTTATAACATTTTCACCTGATAAACTACCATCAAGAGAGAGCTGAAGGTTGTTTTGAGTGATTAAAATACGTATGTTTTTTGTAA
>CAMVQX010000023.1 GCA_947169755.1 uncultured bacterium | reverse complement strand
CTTTGCGGTCAAAGAAATGGAGTACCATTGGTAAAGTCAAATATATTTTTGTAAAACAGGGGTGCAGGGGCGGCATAAGCCCCGCAATACGAATAAATACCCACCTTTATCCTCCCTAATAAGGGAGGATATTATAATGAAACAAAATTATAATTTATTTGTATGATTTGAATTCTAATAATTTATAATATCATATCTTCAGGAGAGAATTATGCCATTACGTATATTATTTTTATTATTAGCATTTCTGATTTTTACAAGTTTAGTCATAATGTTGCTGAGTCTGATCTTTAATCAAAACTTGTATAAAACACATGGTAAATTAATTGCAAATTGCTATGGAATTTTTATTTTGATTTTAATTATTTTGTATTTTGTACTTTCATTTGCAGGAATAGGAGGTTAGAGTGGAAACTAATAAATTGATTACGCCGGCAATAATTGTAACTTTATTGATTATGTTTATTGCATTTTTTAATCCGATAGCAATTGTCGGTGTTGGTGAAAGAGGAGTTAAGGTAACTTTAGGCAAAGTTTCTCCGACAAGTTACACGGAAGGTATACATTTTGTTACGCCTTTTATTTCAACAATAAAAAATATGAACGTCAAAACACAAAAAAATTATATAGAAACATCTGTTTATACAAAAGATATTCAGCAGGCGAGAATTACTTATGTTTTAAACTATAATCTTCAACCGGAAAATGCACACAGAATGTATAGAGAAGTCGGTATGAATTATCTTGATACTGTTGTTACTCCGGTTGTAGAAGGTACAATAAAAGATGTTATCGGTAAGTGGAACGCACAAGATTTGGTTGCAAACAGAGAAAAAGCAACTCAAGAAATTCTTGTAAAACTGCAAAACCATTTAACTCCGAAATATGTAAACGTTACAGATTTCCAAATGACAGCAATTGCATATTCAGGAGTATTTGAAAAAGCAATTGAAAACAAAGTAACTGCCGAACAGGAAGCTTTGAGAGCTAAAAATAAAACTGTTCAAATTGAAGAAGAAGCAAAACAGAAATTGATTTCTGCGGAAGCTGAGGCAAAATCAATGTCTATAAGAGCACATGCCCTAACTCAGAACAAGGCTCTTGTTGAATATGAAGCGGTTCAAAAATGGGACGGCAAGCTGCCTGAATATATGCTGGGCAATTCAATGCCGTTTATAAATTTAGCAAACAAAAAATAATTCCCGTAAGGGAATTATTTTTTTGTTGTGCATTCATCGATTTTCTCACTGATTGTTATGTTATAAATTTATTATGATACAATAATAATTAAGGGGGTATGTTTGTTAATTTCAGGTGATTTATCGACAAATAAAACAGATTTGCTTATTGAAGAGTATTCAAAGCTGCTCAATAGCGGAGTTAATTCATCTGAAATTCTGGTTCTTGTCCAAAATTCAAATCGTAAACAGGAATTTTTAGAAAAAACTTTAGAAAAACTATCAATTGTAAGTATTGAAAAACTCCAAATATACTCATTTTTCGGACTTGTGTATAATACAATAAGCGACAATTGGGCTTTTCTTGAAAATATAAACCCCTATAAAAATCCGACTATTTTACCAAATCTTACGGGGCTAGAAGTTTCACAGTACATATTGAAGGATATTTTAAAAGAAATTCCTGTAAAAGGTTATAATTCTAAAAAATCACTTCTTCATCAAATTTTTAGAAGATATTCATTGATTGTACAAAATGCCCTAACCGATGAGGAAGTAGAGTGGCGTTCCAGAGTATTAGGCGAGAGTTTTGGTGAGGATGCTAAAAGGATATTAAAAAAACTTCTTTCAAAAACACTGGAATTACGTGATTTTGATTATCTTAGGCAGACTCTGGTATTTAATTATATTTATAAAAATTCTGATTATTTTAAAAACATAAAATATTTAATAGTTGATGACGGTGATGAAATTACGCCTGTTTGTTTTGATTTTATAAAGTATTTAAAGCCGCAGTTAAATGGGGTTTATATCGCTTTTGACGAAAAAGGTGCAAGCAGAACCGGTTATTTGAGTGCCGATAAAACTGCGGTTTGGGAATTTGAAAAACTGTTTAATGAAAAGGCAAAAATTTTGGATTCCAGTAACCCATTGAAGGAAGATGCTGAAATAATCTATAAAAATGTTTTGGATAAAAAAAATAATTTAAAACATTTTTCGCTTAATTCACCATCCAAACGAGCTTCAATGATAGAAGAAGCGGTGAAAAAAATAAAAGAGCTGTTGGCTAAAAGTGTTCAACCTTTTGAAATTGCTATTGTAACACCTGTCATTGATGATATGTTGAGATTTTCACTAAAGGAAAGTCTGCATAATGATATAACATATTTATCCGGTAGTGAAAAATTAGTTCAAAATCGTATGGTTAAAGCGGTCTTAACTATTTTGAAATTAAATTATAAGATGGATTTAACTGAATTTGATTTGCGGGTTGTATTGTCTGAATTTGTTGGAATCCCTGTCAAATATTGTAAAGATATTCTTGAAAATTTTGATAAAAACAAAGAATTAATTGAATATGAATTTAAAAATATTGAATACACTGAAAAATATAAAAATTTTATAGAATTGACCAAAAACCTTGAAAATTCAAATGCTAAATTGTCGGAAAAAGTTTACGATATTTATAATGAATTTACCAATTTCTATTATATCAAGCCGGAAGAAATAAATAAATTTAATTTTTTCATAAAACAATTACAGGATTTTGAGAATGTGTTTAAGGACGGGATTGATGTAAAAGACATAATTGTTCAAATCGAGAATTCAATAATATCTGAAAATCCTTATTCGATATTAGAAATTCCCAAAAATAGTTTAATTGTTTCAACCCCGCAAAAAATCATAGATAATCAAGTCAAAACTAAATATCAGATTTGGCTTGATATTTCAAGCGATGAATGGATAAAAAGTGATACAGGTCCTCTGTATAATGCTTGGGTATTTCAAAAGGGGTGGGCAAAAGATGAGTTTACAATTGATGATAATATAGCACTTTCTAAAGAAAAAACAGCAAGAATTTTGCGTAAATTAACTCTTTGTGTATCAGAACATGTTTTTTCATATTCAAGTTTATTTGACGGAAACGGAGTTGAAAACTTTGGCGGTATTGAGGAATATATTAAAATTGCAGATGATGTACAGCAAGTTGCGGAAGATAAAAAATTCAATATAATTCCCAGAGAAGACCAAAAACCTGTACTTGAATATAAAACGGGTAAAATGGCAATTTCAGCAGTTCCCGGAGCGGGCAAAACTACAATTTTGCTTGCGCTAATCATAAAACTTCTCGATAGCGGTATAAATCCCGACAATATATTTGTTATGACGTACATGGAATCTGCTGCAAGAAATTTCCGTGACAGAATAAAAACGATTCGTTCAAATTCTGCTCAATTACCTAATATTAGTACAATACACGGTTTGGCTCTTAGAATAATAAAAGAAAACAGTAATTTTGAAAGGCTTGGTTTGTCATCTGATTTTGAGATATGTGATGATACTCAGCGCTTGAAAATAGTTCGGGATATAGCAAATAAATTAAAACTTAAAAAAACTGAAACAGAGGAGTTTGACAGGGGAATATCAGTATTCAAAATAGGCGGCGGAAAGTTTGCTTCAACGACAGACAAAAAACTTCTAAAATTCCAACAGTTTTTTGAAGAGTACCAACAAGTACTAAAAGAAGGTAATTTAATTGATTATGATGACATTTTGATATCTTCGGTCAAACTTTTGGAAGAAAATGCTGATATTAGAAATTATTATCAAAATATTTGCGAATATATTATTGAAGATGAAGCTCAAGATTCTTCATCAGTGCAACAACAATTGGTAAATATTTTAAGTGCTAAACACAAAAATCTTATACGCTGTGGTGATATAAATCAGGCAATTACAACAACATTTTCAAATGCAGATGTTGAGGGGTTTAGGAAGTTTATAATTGAAAATACTAATGTCAGTATGAACAGATCTCAAAGGTGTACAAAAGATGTTTGGCAACTTGCAAATAACCTTGTTAGATGGGCCGGTACAAAGCCGGAGGCTCAAAATGCGTTTTTTGAGATATTTATGAATCCAGTTGAGGGTAAAAATCCTGAAAGCAAGGATGCAATCCGGTCTTGTATATTTGAAAAGCCTCTTGAAGAACGAAATTATATTTTAAAAGAAATAAAACAAGCCCTGAAAAAAGACCCAAAATGTACAATTGGCATACTTTTGAGGAGCAATTTCCAGGTTGCGCAGTGGCTAAATTTTATAAATAACAGCGGTTTAAAAAGTATTACAAGAAGTGAAAGTTTAGAACAAAAAACAATTTTTAGAACGATTTTTGCTGTAATGAATATGATATTGCATCCGTTTGATAATAATATAATTGCAGATAATTATGAAATTCTTGCTGAGGCGGGATTCTACAAACAACGACTCGGATTAGAAATTAAAAAATATGAAAATCCTTTTGTACAAATTGATTGCGATAATATTGAAAATATTTACCTTGCACAATTTTATTGGGATTTGAATTATTGGATTTCGTTTTCTCATCTTCCACCTGAGGAATTGGCAATAAAAATAGGCTTGCATTATTTTACATCAGAAATCGAAAAATCGAATGTATATTTAATTTCAATGTTAATAAAACGATTGAGTATAAACAATAAAGATTTTACAACTCTTTTGGAAAGGCTTGGAGATTTGGCTAAAAAACCGAGTTTGAGCGGATTTAAATTCTTCTCGGAAGAAGATGAAAGTGACAGAGAATTTCTCGCCGGAAAAGTGCAGATAATGACTCTTCACAAATCAAAAGGTGATGAGTTTGATTATGTATTTATACCGGAATTTTCGGAAAAAAATCTTACGCTGGATTATAACCAGATAAAACTTAAATCTTCAGATTTTATTGAAAATTTGAAACGCCTGAATTCTTCCTACAAGCCAAAGTCGGAGGATGATATGAAACGTGAACTTTTGGCTGAAAATTTGAGGCTTTTATATGTAGCAATTACACGTGCCAAAAAGTACCTGTATTTTACAACCAGCACTAAAGTAAAATCATTTGAAAAAATAATAGAACAAGAACCAAATACTATTTTCTTTGAATTATTAAAAACAAAGGAGGTTGTGAATGTTTAGTCCGAATATGCTGAAAACTTTCCAATCTTGTCCGCAGAAATATTGGTTTAAATATATTAAAAAAATATCGACGCCTCAAAAAGCATCTTTTTTTGAAAAGGGTAAAAAGATTCATGCTCTTGCAAATTATTATTTGAAAGGCTTTGATATATCAAAGCTGGAAGCAACTTTAGCAGATGAGGAAATGAAAATTTGGAAACTTTTAAAGAATAATGAATATTTCAAAAAATCTTATGTCGCTTCGGAATATGATTTGTTGTGTAAAATTGATAAATATTGGATTGGCGGGAGAATTGATGCGGTTGTAAAAGATGACAAAAGCTTTTATATTCTTGATTATAAAACCGGAACAATTCCTAAAAATCCTGAATATGATTTTCAAACAATTGTGTATTTGTTGTGTTTAAAATACAAATTTCTTTCAAATTGTGATTGCCTAAATTTTGTATATGTAGATTTGAAAAATAATGAAAACTGTTTGATACCGTTTTCTGATGAAAAATTTGAACAATACGAAAAATTGATTATTGACACATGTGCCGAAATAAACAAATATCAACCGTTAGAAGATATTGAACACTCGAAAGCTTGTGAATATTGTGAATACAGAAAAATTTGCAATTAAAAAGCTCCTCATTTGAGGAGCTTTTTAATTTTAGCTATCTGAAACTATTTAAGTTCAACTGTAGCACCAGCTGCTTCTAATTGTTTTTTCATAGCTTCAGCTTCTTCTTTCTTAACGCCTTCTTTAAGTGGTTTTGGAGCGCCGTCAACTAAATCTTTAGCTTCTTTCAAACCAAGACCTGTGATAGCACGTACTTCTTTCAATACAGCGATTTTGTTAGCACCAGCTGATGCCAAAACTACTGTTACTTCAGAAGCTTCTTCAGCACCGCCAGCTGCTTCGCCTGCTGCTGCAGGAGCTGCTGCTGCAACTGCTACAGGAGCTGCTGCTGATACGCCGAATTTTTCTTCCATAGCTTTTACTAATTCAGAAGCTTCTAACAAAGTTAATTTTTCAATTGATTCCAAAATTGTTTCTACATTACTCATTATTTTTTCTCCTTTTTTGTTTTCTTATACTTTTGTTTTAATGAATTGGATTTATCATATTATACAGAATACGAAAATCCACTTTTTGTATTTGTTCTATGCTGTTTTTTGATCTCTAACAGCTGCCATAGCTCTTGTAAGTTGAGCCATAACTGCATTAACAGATCCAACGATACCTGAAGCAGGTGAATTGATAGAACCAAGCATTTTTGCAATAAGTTCTTCTTTGGACGGTAATTTTGCCAATGCTTCAACTTCTTTTGCATCAAGAAGTTTGCCGTCTAATGCACCGCCTAAAATAACACCTTTTTTAGTATCTTTGATGAATTTTGAAACTGCTTTTGCAGGGCTAACCTGATCATTAAAACCGAATGCTATAGCGATAGGACCGGTCATTGAATCAGTTAGGACTTCAAAATCAGTACCCTTGAAAGCAATTTTTGCCAAAGTATTTTTGGTTACCATGTAGTCGCCGCCTTCTTTTTGAAGTGCACGTCTAAGGTTTGTAATTTCTTCTACACTGTAACCTTTATACTCGGTCAAAACAGCTACTTGGGCTTTTTCGGCTTTTGATTTAATTTCATCGATTTTTTCTGATTTAAAAGCTTTTGTTGCCATTTTTTCTCCTTTGGATTTTACTTGTATCTTGGCTTATTGGCAACTCGAAACATCAAGTTTTATTGTTGTGTCGAGTCCGCTTGTACGGTTCATTTGCCAATATCCGTTCGACCTGTTTGCTTGAATACTAAAAAAGACTTTGCTTTCAGTATTCAGACCGCAAAATCTTACAAGCTAAAATAATCTTTTTCGACTAGTTTTACCTCGGTTAGCTGGTATATTAAGGGAGTCTGAGGGAAATTAACTTTGCCCAACTCCCGCTAACTGTCTGCGGTTATATTCCTATAATAGTATAAAATTTAAAAAAATCAATAGGCTATTAATTTTTCTTAACTAAATAGTATACTTCACTTCCGCCGTGAATCTCGTAAGATCCTTTTACCAATGCTTCATAAGCGGGATTAGCCAACAGGTTGTATCGCAAACTAAAGTTCCCTAAAAATACTATATCGTTTTTAAGTTCCAAAGCTGTAAGTTGTTTTAGGGTTGGTAAAATATCTTTGTCAAAATCAGCTCTGCCATTATAGCAATCAGCCCCAATATAACTTGTAAGAACCCATTTTTTTGCCTTCATATTTTCTTTAATTCGCTTAATTGCTTGCTCTACAAAGAATAATACATTATCTATTTTTGAAAAATCATTGACTATAATTATTAATTTGTCATAGTCCGGGAAAAATTTGCAATATGTGATATGTTTTATAGACATATGCAAAATTTTTATAGCTTCTTCATTTTTTTCTTTTACTCCGGCTGCAGCATTGTCTCCCCAAATATTGTCAACGTTCATACTTTTTGCGCTGAATTTAATCATTAATGCTGCTTTATTCATTGATTTGATGTGATTTTCAGCATTTTCTTTTAATTCTTCGTTAAAATTATTTTCAATTTTCTTTTTGCAATTTTCTATACCAAAATTGATTCTTTCGATAGCAACATTTATATAATATTTTATTTTTGTAATAACAAAAACTAATAAGCCGGCTAAAATGTCAAACAATAACAGGGAACTGTCTATATATGTACCGCCAACCATAACGTCTTTGTCATAGAAATGTTTTACTAAATTGATTACAGCTGTTGCGATAGGTTCTGCAAACGAAAACAAAGACATCTCAGCCAAGTCAAAAAACCAGTATGCAGCAGTTAAAAATATTAAAATTACCAATGCTATTTGTACTGCAAAAAGTATGTTTAATATAAACTTACATAAACCTTTTAATAATTTTAATAAATTTATCATAAATCCCCCAGTGATATATTATCAATTAGACGAACATTACCTATTTTTAGTGCAATAAAAACAATTGTATTATTATCTGCAATGGTTTTTTCTTCTAAATTTTCCGCATCGCGAAATTCTAAATATTCGAGTGAATGGTGATTATTTAAATATGAAAATGCGGTTTCATATAATGCGTTGCAGTCTGTAATTCCTTTTTGATAACAAGCTTTTATATTAAACAAAATTTTACTCAGAGCAAGAGCTTCTTTTTTGTCCTCTTCAGATAAATACTTATTTCGGGAAGATAGTGCAAGCCCACTTTCTTCTCTGACTATCGGACAAGGTATAATTTGAATCGGAATATTTAAATCTTTTACCAT
The DNA here is from genome assembly GCA_947169755.1 of uncultured bacterium. Taxonomy (GTDB): domain Bacteria; phylum Cyanobacteriota; class Vampirovibrionia; order Gastranaerophilales; family Gastranaerophilaceae; genus Stercorousia. Next base: position 6,602 of record CAMVQX010000023.1, on the reverse strand, counting down.
TTTTTTCAAGATGATAAGCTGCTGTCTGTCTTTTTCTCCGAAAAATCCAAAATCAGGCTGCACAATATTAAAAAGTTTGTTTACTACGGTACAAACCCCGTCAAAATGTCCTACACGAGATTTTCCGCACAATTTATCAACATAAAAGTACGGAGGAATAACATAAGTCAGAAAATCATTTGATAATATATGACCCTGTCCGTACATTTCATTTGGACTTGGTGCAAATATCAAATCAACTCCGGCTTCATTGCATAATCTTTCATCTTCATCAAGAGTTCGCGGGTATTTATCCAAATCTTCTCCGGGGCAAAATTGTATAGGATTGACAAATACTGAAACTACAGTTTTATCGCATTTTTCAACAGATTTGTCAATGAGACTTTTATGCCCGGCATGTAGTGCACCCATTGTAGGAACAAGCCCTATGGTCAACCCTTGAGTTTTCCACTCTTTTACTTTTTCTCTGACTTCTTTTATTGTATGAACTAACATTAAATCTCTCTTTCGCAAAATATTATACCATAAAATCTATTTGAGATAAACTTTTGCAACTTCGATATCATTTTGAGTCGTAATTTTTATATTTTTATAACTTCCGTCAAGGATATACACATCAATTCCTAATTTTTCAAGCATTCCCGCATCATCAGTGAAGTTTTGCCCGATTAATTTTCGATGCGCCTCGAATATCAAATCATACTCAAACGCTTGCGGAGTTTGAGTATTATATAGTTTTGCACGATCAATTGTTTTAACAATTTTGCCATTTTCAACTTCTTTGATTGTATCTACCGTTTTTGTAGCAACTGTTAGGGCTTTTTTATCTTTGACCATTTCTATTGCACGATTAATCAGATCGGTGGAAATCATAGGACGAGCACCGTCATGGATTAATACAAAATCACAATTACAAGCATTTAAACCGTTAAATACTGATTCTTGACGACTTGAACCGCCTTCTATTATTTTTACTTTTGAATAATTCGCGAATATTGATTGCAATTCATTCATTATTGTCGGGTTAGCACAAATTATTATTTCATCAACATCAGAGGCGGAAAATGCGTCTATTGTGTATTTTATAACCTCTTTATCATAAATTTTTTCCAAAAGTTTGTTTCTGTTTCCGAATCTCGAGGATGTACCTCCTGCCGGAATTATTGCGTTAATTTTCATTTTTCTCCTCAAAATGATTATACAATTTATTATCTATATTTACAAATTTTTGGCCGTCAATTATTAGACCGGCACCGGCAATAACTTCCCCTATAACAGGATAACTGCAAGCAAATTCCGATGGAATTGCGGCAACCAACCCGTAATCTTCACCTCCGTACAAAACGGTTTCCATATTCAAAGATGTATCATGCGGGATTTTTGAAGTATCGATTTTTATCGCAACTCCGCTTGAATTTGCAATTTGGATTAAAGCATCTGCCAAACCGTCTGATGTATCCATCATTGCATAATCAAAATCTGCATTTTTAGCAAGATATTCGGAAAAATCAATCTGCGGTACAGGCATTAAATGAGCTCTTACAAACTTTTCGGGGGTCAATATTCCTTTTTGCAATAGCCTTAAACCCTCTGCACTATTACCATGTTCTCCTGATACAATAACCTTGTAACCGACTTTGGCATTTGATCTTGAAGATATTTTTCTGCCATTTGTTAAACCTATTGCGCAAACGGAAATATAAATTTTATCAGAGCCTGTAATGTCTCCGCCTACGATTTCAACATCATTTGATACTGATTTTGCGCCTTGATAAAATTCTTTTACAAAACTTTCATTCACTTTGTTAGGGAGTGATAGTGATATTGTTAAATATTTTGGTTTTGCACCTGATGCGCAAATGTCGCTTATATTTACGGCAGCAGATTTCCAGCCAAGTTGATACGGAGTTGTATAATCAAGTGAAAAATGCACATCCTCAACAAGACTATCCTGACTTATTACGATACCCAAATCTTTTAAATAAGCGCAATCATCCCCTATGTATTCGGAATTAAGAGTTGATTTTATAATTTGTATAAGTTCTTTTTCTTTCATTATGAATCAATATCAATCAAAGTGATAAATTCTTGTACAAGAGCTGAATTCCATTTTTTACCGGAGTCTTGTTTTATAACTTCTATTGCTTGGCTTGGTGTTAATTCGGCTCTGTATGTTCTTGGCTCAATCAAAGCATAATATGCATCAACAATTAAAATGATTTGTGAAGTCATAGGAATTTCTTCTTTGGCAAGTTTTTCCGGATATCCTGTTCCGTCCCAGTTTTCGTGATGATGTTCAATAATCGGAATAATATCCTGAATATCGCTTATTGGTTTCAAAATCTCTCTGGCTGCAATAATCGGATGTTCTTGAATATGATTACGTTCTTCATCTGTTAACGGGGTGGATTTTTGAAGCAATTCCTGAGGAAGCATCAAGTTTCCTATGTCATACAGAAGCATTGCAATTCTGAGGTTATCAATGTCTTCTTTGGGCAAATCGAAACGTTTAGCAAGGCTTACAGCCAACAACACTTTTGATTTCATTACTCCGCTGTGGTGAAGCGGATTGTAGACTTGAGTAAGCATATCTGCGACTGTATATAATGCATCGGTCTCAGTATTTTTGAGTTTGTTTTTAAATTCGTTAGCTTTATCTTTTTCAATAGGAATATTGTGTTCTGACAAAATATCAATGAATGTGTTAATAGCAATTTCTTGCCAACTAGTTTCCGCAATGGGTTTGGCAAGTGTAACTCTGTTTCGGCCGTGTCGTTTAGACTGATACATTGCCTGATCTGTCAATTCCATGATGTCTTCAATATTATCTGAATGCTCTAAAAATGTTGCAACACCAACACTTGCTGTAACATGATCAATAGTATCAAGCTTTTCTAATTCCAAAGCTCTGCGAATTCTTTCTGCAGCTATCATAGCACCTTTTGAATCTACACCGGGCAATATGAGGTTAAATTCTTCTCCGCCCATTCTTGCTGCCGTATCAATAGAACGTGCATTTTTTTTCAAAACTTCCGCTACTGTTTTTATTGCTAAATCACCGTATGCGTGTCCATATTTATCATTAATTTGTTTTAAGTGATCAAGATCAAGTCCTATAACGCTGAATGGCTGTTTTTGACGTAATGCACGTGTAACTTCTTTCTTCAGATATTCTTCAAAATATCTGCGGTTATAAAGTCCTGTCAAACTGTCTGTAACGGCTTGAGCTTTTACGGATTCAAAAAGATCTGCTATAGTTATTGCCATTTCAATTTGTTGGGCAAACATTGTCAAAAAATCAGTTTCTCCTGATGAAAGTTCATCCCGTGATGAAAAAACGTTGAACCAGCCAAAATATGAATTTCTGGTAAATAGGGGAATACATATTATTGATTTAGCTTTACTGCCGTCAATTATTTCTTTGAGTGTTTCATCTGAAACGTCAGGTGCGACTGTCTTTAATGTGCCGCCGATATCAAGCGTTTGGCAAATTTCTTTTTTGTTTTCTGTTTCCGAATAGATGTTGTTCGAACTATATACAAGTCTTCTGACTTGAAACGGGATTTTAATAAGTTGTTCAACTCTTTTTATTGAAATATCGTTTGATTGGGCAAGGACAGTCATATAATATCCGGTTTCATCTTTGCATTTTTTTATTATATTGCAATGCAAATATCCCAATTCGCCTTGAATGCTGTTTACAATAGTTTCAAGAACGCTTTGCAGCGGACGCGAAGCGTTCATCATGTCCCAAATGTGCTGCAGGGTGAGCATTCTTTTGTTTGCAATATTGAGCTCTTTAGTGCGTTCTTCAATTTCTTTTTCAAGTTCAAGATTACGTTCATAAATCTCAAGATAATCTTGTTTCTCGTGATATATTGTGTCTTCAACTTCAGAGACTTTTCTATAAATGTCTTTTAAATTTTTGAAAAAATCCATGACTTTATTATACACTATGTCTTTCGTTTTGTAACACGTTATTTACAATATTTATTATTTTTTCAGGTTTGGGAAAATTCACGCATTGTTCAAAACCGTCTCCTGATAGTGGGCATTTTCTTGTATGGCAGGGCTGGCATTTAAGATTTCCGCATATCGCAAAATATTTTTCATCATTTCCGAATGGTCCGTACACTTTAGGCGGAGTGCAGCAAAAGATAGAGATTACTGCCGGTTTTTCTGTTGCTCTTGCAAGATGTGCACTTCCGGAATCCGGTGCAATTACAAGAGCTGCTCTTGAAAATATTTCAATCAAATCTTTTATACTTGTTTTGCCTGCGAGGTTAAGGTAGTTATCTCCGCCGATATAAGAAATTAAATCTCTATCATTTTCAGTCCCCGTGAATACAAGAGAGCATTTATCTTTTATTGTATCTACAACTTTTTTCCAATTATCTTTGTTCCAATGCTTTAATTTCCATGTTGTGGCAGGTGCTATTACTACCAATGGTTTTGATTTATCAATATCTGATAAAAGGTCGTCAATTTTGTGTTTTACATCATCAGGTGATGCAGGAAGGGTAAATTTTATTTCATCAGTTCCTTCAAGTTTTAAGTATTTTGCATAGGTCATATGCTGAGTAATTGCGTGAACTTTGTACTTTTTATTATCCGGTTTTTTAATTTTTTCTTTTCCGCCCAAATAAGAAAATTCTTTTCCTTTGTCAAAACATATAGTTCTTTTTGCTCCGCAAAATTTCAGCCATATCATACTTTTGAACATCATTTGAGTATCAATGGCGATGTCATAGTGTTCATCGCGGATTTGTTTTAGGATTGAGAAGAATTCTTTGATATTATTGAGTGTAAGTCCTTCTTTTTTCCATCTTTGAAGCGGAACAAGTATATGTTTTGCTACGGCGGGATTACCTCTGACAATATCAATCCCTTTTTCTGCAACAAGCCATGTTACTTCAAATCCGTTTTTTTTAAGAACATTAGCTAACGGAAGGTTAAATATAACATCTCCCAAAGATGATAATCTGATTAATAAAATTTTTTTCATTACGGTTGTGATTGTACAATAAAATAAATCAGTTTGCAAAAAGTTTGATTATTTGTTAGTATATGTGCGGAGGAGATATGCTTAAAAGAGTTTTAACCGTTATTGCTACAATAATATTAACATCACAGAGTGCATTTGCCGGTGATGTTTGGATAAATAATTTGCGCAAAACATTTGCAAATAATTCAGCTATTATATATGAAATCAATATTAGGACATTTAATGCTAATGATGCTAATAAAAACGGTATAATTGATTTTGCCGATGGTGAGGAAAGTGGAAACTTTATAAATGCTGTAGATAGGCTTGATGAATTAGTCCAAAAAGGTGTAAATACAATTCATGTGTTGCCGATTACTCCGGTTGGTAAAACAAAAGCTTTGGGAACAGCCGGTTCGCTGTATTCATCGTCAGGATTTGACAGTATTAACCCACAGCTTATCAGTCTTACATCTTCATTATCTCCTCAAAATCAAGTGATTAGGTTTGTAAATGAAGCTCATAAACGTGGGATTGCGCTGATTGTAGATTTACCCTCATGCGGGTCGTATGACTTATATCTAAAAAGACCTGAATTATTTGTAAAAGATAAATCTAATCAGCCCGTAATCCCTTCAGATTGGACTGATGTAAGGTTATTAAATGCAGGCAGTGAAAACTCAATAAACTCAGAAGTTTTCAATCTTTACAAAAAATTTGTTGATATGGCAATAAATTTGGGGTTTGACGGTATCAGGGCAGATGTTGCGACCAGTAAACCCGCAAAATTTTGGCAGGAACTTATTTCTTATTCAAGAAAAAAAGATCCTCAATTTTTATGGCTTGCAGAGGCATTTGACAAAGGAGAAAGTGTCAGTGAATATACAGTATTTACTCCGTACAATAAACTTCTTGAAGTCGGATTTGACGGATATTACGGGAGTTTTGTAAATTTTAAAGATTTTAAAAGCGGAAAGGAATTAACTAATTTAGTTTCTTCAACTGTTAACGCTCTTTCCAATTATCCTGATAAAAAAGCTGTTATAGGAAGTTTTGTAACACATGATGAAATGAGTCCTATTCTTGTAAACGGTCCAAAGCTTTCAGAAATGATAATTTGGCTTAATGCAACTTTGCCGGTAAATTCGTATTTTGTTGACGGTTTTGACACAGGTGACAGTTATCTTTATATGTGGGGTAATAAGGAAGCAATAAAAACATATACGGATGATGACATATATTTTGTTCACAGGGGTAAAATTGATATATTTAATTTCTCAAGAAAACCCGGAGGCAACAATATGGAGTTGCTTTCTAACTTTATTTTGGCAAACGGAATTAAAAAACAACTTGTAACGCTTATAAATTCCGGAAAATTTGTACCTTTAAAAACAAAAAGTCAGTCAGTATTTGCTTATGCGATAGGTCATGACGGTAAAAGTCTTGTTGTAATAGGCAATTTAGATTTCAAAAATAACGTCGAGACAAAAATATCTGTCAGAAAATTGACTAAAGATACATCCGTTTTGCCTTTGAAAATTGACAGTGTTCCTATTGCCGACAGTGGCAAATTCATTGTTAATTTAAAAGCGGGTGAAATTCAGGTGCTTTTGTTAAA
>CAMVQX010000022.1 GCA_947169755.1 uncultured bacterium | reverse complement strand
CATTATTTACAAAAAGTGATCTTAAGTTATTATGATAATCTGTTTCTGTTTTGGTCGAGGTATTTTGTACGGCCGGTGCATTTTGCATAGCCAATTTATCCATGTAGCTATTTAACAAGCCGGAATTTGTCTTTGGAGCACTGGCGGAAGTTACTGGCTTTGTTTCATTTTTTTGAAAATATATGTTGAATTTTGGAGTAATAGGACTAAGCATTTTTACCCCCTTTTGGCACTTTCATGTGTCCGAAGAAAAATTGAGCGAGTACGGTAATTCCCAGTAAACCTGCACCAAATTTACCGAAAATACTGAGCCATTTTTTTGTGTTAAACAATTGTTGACCTGATTTGAAGAAAAGTTCCTGAGGTGATATTCCCGTCAAAAGGAATTTTATATTTGAGCTTGCGTTTGTATTGGCAACTCTGTGTCGCGGTTTGTAGAAGTATTTTTCGCCGCCGATATTTTTAAAGACTAATTGTCTGTATTTTGCAACTTCATCGCCTATCATGAATTTATCAAGTATTGCTTTTGTTTCGGGACTCATTTCTCCGCCAAACATGTAATTCATTGCGTTCTGGTAGAAATATTTGTCATTAGGAATATCGGTTGTTTGTGTTGCTTTCCCAAAATATTTGTTTTTAACTTTTCCGGCCGTAATTTCAATTGGAGACATATCTTCAAGATTTGGATGCGGGTTGCGTTTCATATAAAATTTTGTTGCAAAGTCAGAAGAATGACCGGAAAGAGTAATTATTTTACAAAGCTCTATTAGTTCTTCCTTTACTTCACGTGCAATAGTCGCACCGTTAATTGATTTTAGCCCGTTCGGATCGTTCGCAACACGATGATAAAAATCCAGTGTATTTAACAAACGATAGAAGGAACTTTTTACACCTAAAATTCTTTCTTCTGCAAAAGCTTTTTGGATAGCTCTATATGTACCGAAAGCATCTTCTCCGTTACCTGCTATTGCCCTTGCGGTTCTTTCAAATCCGGATTCTCTCAATTGTGTCGCAAAATTTTCAAAAATACTATCGACTGCTGTTTCGTATGCTGTTTTGTTAACATTGTCGGATAGCATATGGGAAGTTATATCGCTAGGTTTCAGTTTTTTATTTATTGAAGCAATACTTTCTGCAAGTGATGTCATTACTCTGTTGTAAGATTTTTCGTCGGAGACGATTTTCTCAATTTTGTCTCTTAAAAGTTCTCCCATTAAGTTTTCGTCAAATCGAACTTTTTCCAATTCTTTTTGTTTTACTCCGAGGGTTTTTAAAAAATCATTAGAAACTTTATTCCAATAGTTAGCGATAACTGTTTCAGGAGCAGCACCTGTTTTGATTAAAGCATATTCATCAAGAGCGAAATTCTTGGCTCTGAAATTATCAAAAATGCCTGCTAAATTTTTCAATTTTTGGGCTAAATCTTCGTTAAGTACGGATGATTGTCTTTTTAAAAGAGCTTTTATAATAGGATGTTCTTCACTCTTATTATTTAAAATCAATTTTCTGATATATTGCATATTTTCTGCGTCATCTACATGGGCAGCATTATACAAATGAACCTTTATTGCAATCTTGTTTACAACAGCATTAGAGACTTTGACAAATTCTACGGGTTTTAAGGATTTTCCTAATAATTCATTTTCATTTAAAAGATTAATTATTTCTTCTTCACTAGGAATAGCTGCTTCTAAAAACTCTTTTGAAAAATCTTTGCCGGCAAATTGTGTTTTTAAATTGGTTATAATTTCTTTTGCACTCTCTTCATTGACAGAATATTTTCCGTCAGATAAAAGTTTTGTTAAATCTTTTCTGAAACTTTCTGCAGAAACTGCATCCATGTCTCTGGTGAATGCCTCAAATACAAGATCCTGAATTTCTTTATTTATCGGAGCTCCGGAATGATTTTTGATAACCGTTTCAATATCTTTAGTTACTGCATTATCTTTATATTTCTTAGAATAATCTTCTAAATTTGATAAAATTTTATCCGCTTTTTTATTTTGTTTTTCATCAATATGTTTCAGTAAATACGGTTCTGACATATTACATATTAAAGCGCTCATTATAGGCGTAGCAAAGCCGGCTGTCAGCATCCAGAGAGTATTATTTTGAACTGCGATTTTTTTCATTTTTTCCTGAATAAAATCACGTCTGTTTGGAATATTTTTAGGAACACCAAGTCTGTCGCCTATTTTATTTATTTCTTTATCGGAGTATAAATCCCACGGGATAAATTGCGGATCTTGGTAGAAAGGTTTGACTCTGCCAAAACTGTCTTTGTATTTTTTCTTGACGTTTACTCCATGTATTAAGTATGCCGGAAGCTGAATAGCAAGAACAGGCCACAGAGCCATTGATGCCAAAAACGAGCCTAAGCCGATAAATTCCATACCTTTTGTCATGTTTGTAGTTCTTTTTGTAAAAAGATAAGTTGCAATTGCAAGTCCACCAGCTACTAAGCCAATATCATTAATTTTTCCGAGTTCATGGTCATTGGCTTTTCCTTTTGCCGCATGTTTTAAAGCTTTCATCTTATAAACGAAACTGTCGGAGAATTGTTTTGGAGAACTAAATATATTGCCGCTAAGCAGTTCGCCGGAACCTGTAAGCGGTTTGATAAATGTTCTGTTATCAAGCTCATGTTGAATGTTAAAATCGGGCATATCTTGTTTTATGGGATTTTGCTGCGGTTTTGAAGCTATGTAGTTTTGAATTAAATTAGAACTCATAGTTTGTACCGCCTTTTTTGAATACATTATCTGTCGGTTTTTTAGCACCTGAAACAGAATTTATTACACCTAAAATTGATGATAATGCGGCAATACCTAAAAGTATTTTGCCGGCATGTTTTTGAATACCTTTTCCTTCGCCTTTATAAAACTCTTTTGCACTTTCAACAAAACTGTTTCCGAAGGATTTAAGGGATTTTAAAAATTCTTTCCCCTTCCAAAATTTAAACGTCATAACGTTGAAATATTTTTCCCATGGCTTTTGAAAGGCTAATCCAACACCGCAAGCTGCCCAAAAGTATGAAGAAATATTCTTAGCAAGGCTGGATTTTACAACTATCTCTTTAATTTTCGGTTTTACTTCTTGATCGGAGTCATTGAGGTTTTCGCCAAGCCCCAATTTTTTTGCAATTTTGTCATATCTGTAGTTTCTTTTTTGACCTTTAGTTTCATCTCCATACAACAAATCCCAGCGGGGAAATTCAACACTTTCAAAAACTTTATGATGCTCAATGCTTACAATATCAGTATCATTAATATCATCCGGCAGTTCATAAATTACTTTTGCGTACGGTCTTTCTGTATCAATACCTGTCAAAGCTTTTACCGGAGTACTAATAAATGATTTTGAAAAACTTTTCATTATGCCGTAGAACAAAACTCCAAGAGCAAGTTTATTACCGGTTTGTGCTGACATAACTTTTTGGAACGGAGCATAATGCTTACCTGCGTAATTAAAAACAGCCATAAGCGTTGCACTACCGGTTATATAAGGGAAAATCCCCATAGTTAAAAATTCATAAAAATTAGCATTTTTATTTCCGGTTATGCCTTTGGCAGGGTAAACGGTTATCGCATTGGTAAATTTATCAATGTTCATACGTGTGCGAGTGGCAAGATTATTTTTGAGAAGAGTGTCATGATTGTACTCTAGATTCTTGTCTTTTTTATTCGCAGAAAAGCTTACGTTATTACTGCTTATGTACATTTTTACTCCGATGATATTTAAATATCCGTAAATATTATTTTTTGTCAGTATTTACGGTCTATTTTTACATTTTTTTACAAAAATTTAACTGTATATTGAAAAGAAAATTGCAGTTACTATCCCCATAATCAAACAATAATATCCAAATAATGCAAGTGAAAATTTTGAAATAAATTTCATAAAATATTTAATGCATAAATAACCGACAACTCCTGAGGTGATTGTGCCTGCGATAATTGCGGTCCAATTATATTGAACAGCTTCTGATATATCTATTTTAACAAGCGGATAAACCATTGAAGCGCCAAGTATAATCGGAATACTCAAAAGAAAAGAATATCTTGCTGCCGTAACTCTGTCTAATCCAAAGAAAAGCCCTGTTGCGATTGTCCAACCTGAACGTGAAAATCCCGGTAAGGCAGCTAATCCTTGAGCTATGCCAATAAAAATTGAACTTTTCAAGTTAACTTCTGATTTTTTAGTTTCAATTTTTTTTGATTTGTATTCGCTATATAAAAGTGTAAAACCGGTTACAAAAAGTAATATCCCGACTATTACCGGAGAATAAACAAGTTTTTCTGCGATTTCATTTAACGGATAAGCTATAAGTATCGTTAAAATAGTGCCTAGTGCAATAAACAGACCTAATTTTGCCTCGTTATTCGACCAATCCTTTGTTTTTAAAGCAGCCAACATAGCTTTTAATATTTTTATAACATCTTTTCTGAAAAATATTAAAACTGCAATCAATGTCCCCAAATGTACCATTATATCGAAAAATACTTCTTCATTTGAAGTTTGAACTATTTCTATACCTTTAAAAACTTTATAAAAATTTGATGTAAAAACCAAATGAGCTGAGCTTGAAATTGGCAAAAATTCACTCAAACCCTGAACTATCCCCATTAATATTGCTTGTAAAAATCCCATTTTATTATTCTCTCTTAGTCTTCATAGTATGAACAGCAAGATGTTTGAGTTTCCCAGACTGAAACCTTGCTCAATTGAACTACTCGTTCTTTTAATTTGTTATAGATGAAATATGCAATCATTTCACTGGAAGGGCTTTCCCCCTTGAATTCCGGCAAATCGTTGATATCCTTATGATCAAGCATATCCAAAACTGCTTTTAATTCACGTTTAAGTATTTTGTAATCAATTAATATGTTGCTTTTGTCTAAAGTGTCTCCCGTTACGTAGGCTTCTACCAACCAATTATGGCCGTGTTGATTTTCGCATTCACCTTCGTAATTTAAAAGATGATGTGCAGCCGCGAAAAACGCTTGTGTCTTAATTTCAAACATCTTATTCTCCCTTTAATATATAATCACAAAACTCTCTGACAGCCCCTTTTCCACCGCCTTTTGTTGAAATAAAATTAGCGACGGCTTTCACTTCATCAACCGCATCAGAAGGGCAGCCTTTTAATTTAACTTTTTCTAAAACGCAAATATCGGGCAAGTCATCTCCCATATATGCAATTTCGTTAAATGATAAATCGTATTTTTTCATTATTTCTTCTAAAGTTGCTATTTTATTTTTAGAACCTTGATGCAGTTCTTTAATGCCTAAATTTTTTGCACGGTGGTATACTGTTCCATTATCCCTAGCCGTAATTATTGCCGTAATAATACCGGCTTTGTTCAAATTTACAATACCTTGACCGTCTTTTGCATTGTATGTTTTATATTCATGACCCTCTTCATCAAAAGTAAGACTGCCATCCGTAAGAACCCCGTCAACGTCAAATGCTACAAGTTTTATCATGCAACACCCGCTTTCAATAAATCATGAATATGTATAACACCTATCGGTTTATCATTTTCATCAACTACTGCAAGAGTTGTGATAGAATATTTTTCCATTAAATGAAGCGCTGCGGCACCATAGTCTGTTTTAGAAATTCTTTTCGGATTTTCTGACATAACATCGCGTGCCAATAACGGTCTTATATTTTCGTATTTGATTAATGTTCTTCTAATATCACCGTCAGTCAATACGCCGGTTAAAACACCTTTGTCATTAACAATCATTGCCATACCTAATTTCTTTTCTGAAATTAATTTTATAGTATTTGCAAAAGAGTCTGATTCTTTTGCAATAGGTAATTTATCTGTGTCAGTGAGCATTAAATCTGATACCTTGTAAGTAAATCCTTTGCCTAAAGCACCTGATGGATGGAATAATAAGAAATCTTCTTTCGTAAATCCGCGATTTTCAAGCAAACAAACTGCCAAAGCATCTCCCATTGCAAGAGTTGCAGTTGTGCTGGCTGTAGGAGCTTTGTTCAAAGGACAAGCTTCACGCTCTACAGACACATCTAAAACTGCATCAGAAGCATTGGCAAGTGTTGAGGACATATTCCCCGTCATTCCAATCATTGGTACGCCAAATCTTTTTATTAGCGGAAGAAGATTAAGAAGTTCTTGAGTTTCACCGCTATTTGAAATTGCAATAACAACATCATTTCTTGTTATAATACCGGAATCTCCGTGGGTGCTTTCTGCAGGATGTAAAAAGTACGATGGAGTACCTGTTGATGTAAGAGTTGCAGCAATCTTTCTTCCAATGTGACCTGATTTACCCATCCCCGTAACAATTATACGTCCTTTGCAATTCATTATAATATCTATTGCGTGGTCAAAATCTTCCCCGATATTGTTTTTCAATTTCAAAATAGAATTAGCTTCTATATCAAGAACTTTCTTGGCTAATTCATTAATTTTATTTTTTTCCATTATGAGAGTTTCCATATTAATTCCCCTAAAAATTATATTATAAATATCCTACAAACGGTCTAAATTTACAAAAAATATTTAAATTTTGTAAATTATTTACGATAGCCAATCTATGATTAATTTAGCATTTAGTGACGCAGAAGGATTTAAAAAATATTTGAGCAGCACAAAATCTGCTGATTTTGCGCTGGATACCACAGGAATGAATATTTTTGAAGGGCTAAAATTTATGGTTTTATCATCTGCGTATTTTTATCAAAAATATCCCAATTCAAAGTTAAAATGCAGAATTAAATCTGACGACATCAAATCATTGATAGCGAACTTTGACATCAAAAATTTAGAATTTGTGTAATTGAATTAAAAATATGTTTTATATAATATGAGATTACATAGATTTTGAAGGAGAGGAAATGGAACATTTACACTCAATTGTGCAGTCAAATGCAGTAATTATTTCTGCTGCAATTTTATTTATAGCATATATTTTCATAGCTTTGGAAAAAATTCCAAAGGTTACAATAGCATTACTTGGCGCAGGTTTAACTATACTTTTAGGTTTGGTAAGCCAGACAAAATTAGTTGATGGTGCTATTAATGCTAATTATTTTATAAATTTTGTAGATTTTAACGTTATATTTTTACTTGTATCAATGATGATAATAGTTAGTATTGCCACAAGAAGCGGTATGTTTAATTGGATTGCAAATGAGCTTTTGAAGCTGACAAAAGGTCACCCGAAAACGGTACTATTTACTCTAGGGGTATTTACTGCTGTTGCATCAGCATTTTTGGATAATGTTACAACAGTCATTCTTATCATGCCTGTAACATTTTTTGTTGCAAAACATTTGGATATCAATCCGCTTCCGTTTTTGATTACGGAAATTTTTGCTTCAAATATTGGCGGAACTGCAACACTTATTGGTGATCCTCCTAATATTATTATAGGAAGTGCTGCAGGGTTCACATTTATGGATTTTCTAAATGAATTAACGGGTGTTGTGCTTGTAATTTTACTTATAATTGTAGGTTTAATGACATTTATTTTCAGAAAGCAACTTAAAGCAACTCCTGAGAAAATGGAAGCTGTTGCAAATATGGATAATTCCAAAACAATTACCGATTTTCCTTTAATGATTAGAAGTGCGATAATTTTAGGCCTTGTAATACTTGGATTTGTATTGCATGATATTACTCATGTAGAAACTTGTATTACGGCGATGCTTGGCGCAAGTATTCTGCTTTTATTTGAGAAACCGAAAGATATTCTTGTTGATGTTGAATGGAATACGATATTTTTCTTTATAGGTTTATTTATAATAATAGGCGGCGTTGAGGCTTCCGGCGGTATTGCAATTATGGCAAAATGGATACTTGATGTTACACATGGATCGCAGCAAGCTGCAGCAATGATTATTTTGTGGGCATCAGGTTTTGTATCTGGCATAATTGATAATATCCCGTATACCGCTACAATGTCTCCGATGCTTTTGGAAATCCAAAAAACAATGGGTGCGGATTATACATTTCCCCTATGGTGGTGTTTGTCATTAGGTGCTTGTCTTGGCGGAAATATGACAATTATTGGTGCTGCTGCAAACGTTATAGTTTCAGAGACAGCAGCACATGAAGGTCATCCTATTGCATTTATGAGATTTTTAAAATACGGTCTTATGACAATGATAATTTCATTAGCAATAAGCTCTGTATATGTATATTTAAGATTTTTGCATTAGATTATTAAAATTCTTGATTAATCATCTCCATATATTTTTTATTATATTGTTCGGCAAATTCTATTGCGGCCTGTCTTGCGCTTTCTATACTATCAAATTCAGAAGAATAAAACCGTTTTGCAAAGTTTAATTTTTGCAACCCTAATCCTCCGTTTGGCTTAAAAGTAAATACGCCATATTCGTAGTATCTTTTGTCGTTAGGAAATGTAAGGTAGCCTACTGTTGCGGCTTCCGGATAAACAAGGACAGATGCACCGGGGTTTGCAGCCTGTATTTTATAAGCAAGTTCTGCAGCTGCTTCTGTTGGATTTACTGATTCTACAACATGTTCTCTTACCAACTGAGAAGTCCAATTAAGAGTATCTTCTCCCTCTAAGAGATAAACATATCGCTCATTTTCACTCTGTGGATTATTCAAATTATAAACTCTGCCATCAAAATTCACAGTTGATTCCATTGCAACTCCTATTTGTATCCCGAATAAAATTAACAAAAATAGAATTATTTTTTTCATTATTCACCCCTAAAAAATTATTCCCCTATTAAAAAACAAAATCTATTACCCGCTTGTGTTAATGCGAGATTTTTTATATAATTCAATTATGCCATTTGAATTTGAAAAACAGAAAATAAAAGATGTAATTCTTGTAAAGCCCAAAGTTTTTGGGGATAACAGGGGATTTTTTATGGAAGCATATAAAAAATCCGAGTTTTTTGCAAATGGTATTACTGTTGAGTTTAATCAGGATAATCATTCGAAATCAACTGCGCATGTTCTCAGAGGTTTACATTATCAAAAAGCGCCGTACGGACAGGCAAAATTGGTCAGATGTTCAAAGGGTAGAATTTTTGATGTTGCGGTTGATATAAGAAAAGAATCCGAGACTTTCGGACAATATGTTAAAGTTGAATTGTCTGAAGATAATAAAAATATGCTTTTTATACCTGAAGGATTTGCACATGGCTTTGTGGTTTTGTCCGATGAAGCTGAATTGCTTTACAAAGCCAGCGGTGAATATGCACCTCAAGCTGACGCAGGTGTATTGTGGTGCGACAAGGATATAAATATAGATTGGGAAATAGATTTTGAGCCGATTCTGTCAGAAAAAGACAAAGTTCAACCGGCATTGAGGGATTTGTAATGAAGATATTGGTAACCGGAGCAAACGGAATGCTCGGTCAGGATTTATGTCCGATATTGGAAGACGAAGGTTATACGGTAATTGAAACTGATGTTAATTCGCTTGATATAACCGATTTTGAAATAGTTAAAAAGATTTTAAATTCTGAAAAGCCCGATTATGTCGTTCATTGTGCTGCATACACAAACGTGGATAAAGCCGAAGAGGATTTAAAAACTGCAAGATTAATAAACTCACAAGGTACTGAAAATATTGCAAAGGTATGTTCAGAACGAGATATTACACTAGTTTATATTTCAACTGATTATGTGTTTGACGGAACAAAAATCGAACCATATACTCCGCAAGACAAACCTTGTCCAATCAATAACTACGGATTGACAAAATTTGAAGGTGAAAAAGCCGTTCAAAAATATTGTAAAAAATACTATATAGCAAGAACTTCTTGGTTATATGGTCATCATGGCAAAAACTTTGTGGAGACAATGTTGTCTTTAAAAGACAAACCTGAACTAAAAGTTGTTGATGATCAAACAGGGTGTCCGACCTGGACTTGTGAATTGGCAAACGGAATTATAAAACTTTTTGAAAAACCTTATGGAATTTATCATGTGTGCGGTTCAGGCTCAACTACCTGGTTTGGATTTGCAAAAGAAATATTTGAACAATATAAAAAGTTATCTAAAACTGATTTTGATGTAAATTTACAACCTTGTACTACTGATGAATTTCCACGTCCGGCCAGCCGCCCAAAATACAGTGTTATGGCAAATGATAAAATTTGCCGGAATTGGAAAACTGCACTCAAAGACTACTTGCAATTGAGATAAACTGTTCTTGAAAAAAAAATTAAAAACATATATAATTGACGCAAAAGGAGAGAAATTATGAAAGGTATTGTATTAGCAGGCGGCGCGGGAACAAGGTTACATCCAAGTACGATTGCAATTTCAAAACAACTTTTGCCAATTTACGATAAACCAATGATTTATCACCCGATTTCAGTTTTAATGCTTTCCGGAATTCGTGATATACTAATAATTTCAACTCCCTCAGATTTACCGAATTTTAAAAAATTGTTAGGTGACGGAAGTCAATTCGGAGTAAAATTTTCTTATAAAGAACAGCCATCTCCTGACGGTTTGGCACAAGCATTTATTCTCGCAGAAGAATTTATCGGAAATGACTGTGCCGCATTGATTTTAGGTGATAATATTTTTTACGGGGATGGATTTTCGGGAACTTTAAAAAATATTGTGGCAAAAACTCAAGCTGAGGGTGGAGCTACTGTATTCGGATATATGGTTAAAGATCCTCAAAGATTTGGTGTTGTAGAATTTGATTCAAATAACAAAGCAATATCTATTGAAGAAAAACCCCAAAATCCAAAATCAAATTACGCGCTTACAGGTCTTTATTTCTATGATAATAAAGTTGTTGAGTATGCAAAGAATCTAAAACCTTCAGCAAGAGGTGAATTAGAAATTACTGATTTAAATAATATTTATTTAAAAAATGATAAATTAAATGTTGAACTCTTGGGTAGAGGTTTTGCTTGGCTTGATACCGGCACTCATAATTCTCTTTTGCAGGCAAGTCAATATGTTCACACGATTGAAGAAAACCAGGGGATAAAAATAGCATGCCTTGAAGAAGTTGCTTATAGAATGGGATTTGTAACAAGAGAACAATTAGCCGAGCATATTTCAAAATACAAGAATAATGAGTATTTTAACTACGTGAACAATATTATTAATTCCTTGTCATAAATTCAAAAATCGTTTATAATATTCTCCGAAAAGGGAGAGTGTATGAATTTAGAAAATATTAAAAAAGTTGATCCTGAGGTCGCTCAGGCTATTGAAAAGGAATTTGAAAGACAGCAAAACACAATAGAGCTTATTGCCTCTGAAAATATCACATCAAAAGCCGTTTTGGAAGCTTGTGGCAGTGTCTTAACAAATAAATATGCGGAAGGCAAGCCGCACAAAAGATATTATAACGGATGCGAATGTGTTGATATTATTGAAGAATTGGCACAAAAAAGAGCATGCGAACTTTTTCATATGGATCATGCAAATGTACAGCCGCATAGCGGAGCGCAAGCAAATATGGCAGTATTTATGTACCTATTAAAACCGGGCGATAAGGTTTTAAGTATGGATTTGTCAAACGGGGGACACTTATCACACGGTTCACCGGTAAATTTTTCAGGTATGTATTTTGATGTAAAAAGTTACGGCGTTGATGAATTTGGTTGTATAGATTATGAAAATGTTCGACAAATGGCATTAGAACATAAACCTAAACTCATAATCTGCGGCGCAAGCAACTATTCAAAAATTATTGATTTTAAAAAGTTTAGAGAAATTGCTGATGAAGTCGGAGCATATTTGTTGGCTGATATTGCACATATTGCAGGTCTGGTTGCCGCAGGACTTCATCCGTCACCTGCCGGTTATGCACAATTTGTTACAACAACAACTCACAAATCGCTGCGAGGCCCGAGGGGTGGTATTGTTATGTGTGATGAGGAGCATGCTCAAGGTATCGATAAGGCAATTTTCCCGGGGATGCAAGGCGGTCCTTTAGAACACATTATTGCCGGAAAAGCTGTTGCACTTTATGAAGCTTCTCAACCTGAATTTAAGCTTTATGCTGAACAAATTATTAAAAATGCTAAAGCTCTTGCACAAGGACTTTTGGACGAAGGTATGGATATAGTCGGCGGCATGACCGAAAATCACCTTATGACGCTTGATTTGAGAAGAACCGGTAAAACCGGTAAAGATATGGCAAATGTTTTGGAACGTGTCGGGATTACGGCAAATAAAAATACTGTTCCAAATGATCCGCAAAGTCCGTTTATTACAAGCGGAATAAGACTTGGAGTTCCCGCTGTAACTACACGCGGTTTTAAGGAAGACGATATGATTGAAGTTGCAAAAATTATTGCATCTGCAATTTTTTCGTCAGATAATGAAATGGGCTTGCAAAATTTAAAAGAAAGATCTTTAAAATTGTGCAAGAAATACCCGATATACAAATAGTAAATTATGCTTATAAAACTAACACACGCACATGTAATAGGAACGGTAATAGCATACTTGATAGGAGTATGCCTTGTTCCATTGGTTATAAATTTTTCAAAAAAAGAAGGACTTGTTGATGTCCCAAATGAAAGGAAAATTCATACAAAACCAATATCAAGAATAGGCGGAGTTGCGATTTGGGCGAGTACCATGCTGACTTTTTTGTGTCTTGTGTTTATGAGTTATTATCCTTCAGGGAACTTATTGTCAGGTATTTTGCTTGGCGGCTCTTTAATGTTTTTGTTGGGGCTTGTTGATGATATCTACAATTTAAATGCCAAATTTAAACTGTTTTTGCAAATTTCGATTGCAACTTTAGTATATCTTTTGGGTGTTCAAATTAATGATGTTCCGTTTATTGGGGATTTAGGTATTTTTTCATATCCGATTACACTTTTGTGGATAGTTGGAATTTCCAATGCTGTTAATTTTATTGATGGTGTTGACGGGCTTGCAGGTTCTGTAATAACTGTTAATGCTGTTACTCTTGCTATAATTGCAGTTGCAATGACACCTTCAAATCCTATTAGTGCATTAATCGGGTTTATTCTTGCCGGTTCAATGCTTGCCTTTTTAACATATAATTTCAATCCGGCAAAAATATTTATGGGTGATAGCGGAGCTTTGTTCTCCGGATTTTTGCTTGCAACGATATCGATAACAGGTGTTATGAAGGCTGCGACACTTGCAATATTGTTGCCGTTTTTGGTTCTTGCTGTTCCGATTATGGATATAACATTTTCATCATTGAGAAGAATTCTAAAAGGTAAATCCCCTTTTGTTGCGGATGCTGAACATATTCACCACAAATTATTACATGCGGGATTTTCACAAAAAAAGACAGTTGTTATTTTGACGGCAGTTGCAATAATTGCCGGCGCATTGGCATCATTGCTTATGGGATCTGCTACAATGAAACATTATTTTGTCTATATTTTAGTTATAGTCGTTGTTATGATTTTATTAAATTATGCAAAAGTATTGACAAAAAAATAACTTAGGTGTATAATGCGTGTGGATTTAATTACTCAGTTTTGAAAACTCAGTTTTAAAAGGATTCAAAATATTTAAGTGTAAATCTGCCCATAGGTTACTAATTAAACGCAAGTTTAATCCAATTAATTGTACGAGGTGATATTATGACAGTACATGCAATTAGACAAAACGAGAGCAGTTCACGTTTAAATACCGTAGTTTGTTCCACAGCTGTTGGAGCAGGAGCAGGTTATGCCGCAAAATGGCTTTGGCCTGTTACAGAGCAGGAAGATACATTTAGCAGAAGAGCAATTGTAAATTACAGCAGAAAAATCACAAATAAAGCAAAAGCGGCCGAATTTAGTACATATACTCACAGAACAGCTGCACAGGATGAATTTGTAAAAATGATTGAATCAAAAGATAACAAAGCATTTTTCCCTGAAGAATTGCAGAAAAGAATTGTTAGTTTGGGCGGCGAAGATTCGAATGCTGCAAAAGAATTCCGTTCAATCATCAGAAATGTAGACGAAGCTGCAAGTGAATTATCCAAGAAATTGGCAATTTCTCACAAATTGATGTTGAAATATATAAGGCCGTCGCTTCCGTTTATTGTTGCAGGCGCAGGTGTCGGATTTTTTACAGGTTTTACACACAATGTCTTGAAATCAGACTAGTGTAAATTATTTATATTTTTTCACCAAAAAAATATAAGGCTGAATATAAATTCAGTCGTTTTTTTTTATATAAAAAAATTTGTATAAAAAAAAACGGACTTTCGTCCGGTATTTCATTTTCTGAAACAAAAAGGATTCACATTAAAATTTTTCAATTCGCAGCTATCCTCCCCAAATGCTGCGATTAGTACTCAATACCTTGACGAGCCATAACCCCTATATCAAAGTAATGTTTGATAGGTTTCATCTCAGTTACAAGATGTGCCATAGCTTTCAATTCAGGGTGAGCGTAACGCCCTGTGAGCACAATTTCAAGATTTTCAGGTTTATGAAGTAAAGCTTCTTTTACTTCTGAAACCTTAATCATGTTCATAGCCGTACAAATGTTAATTTCATCCAGAATTATCAATTGATATTCGCCGGAATTGATAGCTTTTTTAGCAAACTCCCAACCTCTTTTTGCTTCTTTATAGTCTTCCATACAAACATTGTGAGAGTAGCACACTCTATCCATACCAAATTGAACTACATCCAAGTTTGGAAGGAATTTAGATGAAGAAACAATTTCCCCATAAGAAGTTGCACTATCACCCTTTGTAAATTGGATAATAAGAACCTTCCAACCGTGTCCCAAAGCTCTCAAAGCCAAGCCCAAAGATGCGGTAGTTTTACCTTTGCCGTCGCCTGTGTAAATTTGAATATAACCATGTTCTAACACGACTTAACCTCCAAAAAAGTTCCTCTTATCCTTATTTTAACGTATCGATTTGATTGTTTAATCGACCCAAGGATTGATAATTCCATAGAGCAAAGGATCTATCCCCAACTCCCAAGATGTATATCCATAATAAAATAAATCTTCTAAAAAAAAAGTAATTTAAGACGCTCCATGCCAATCTTTTTACAATTAAATTTGTAGTAAAAACCAAAAATAGCGATTTGAAACAATTTCGGGCATAAAAATTTTTGTGCTAAAAATTTACATAATTTTTGTAAACGAAATGTTAAAAACTCTTGCAAAACATGGAAAAACTCATAGCATGGTTATTTCTGACTATTTTTGAATTGTTAATGTTGTTAATAATTTCAATTGATAAAATAATATATTACGAATTGTAACGAATTTCTAAACATGTGAAATTCGGCATTTTTATATACGTTTACATGTTTGAGAGCATAAAAAAGAGAGAGTACACATGGCACTACCAGGTTTACCTAAACAAGTAAATATGCCAAAAGCGTCTGCAAACTCCGTAAACGGATTAAGGCAGAGTTTGGGTAATGCCTCCAGAGCTACAAGCTTTGGGGTACTTGCTCAGCGTTCAAACAGAGCCTCAATCTTTAATTCGAGGGTAGGGATTAACTATGCCGGTACAAGAGCTATGCTTAATGGTGGAGGCAGAGTTGTTGTCAATAACCATGTCCCTATGGGCAGAGCTGACAACAATCCGTACGCAGAATTGATGAAGTATCAAATGATGATGCAAATGGGTACGCAGGTTGCAACAGGTATCGCAGATATTGTTAAAGCATTCAAATCTGACGGTGCCGGTTCAACTAAACCTGCAACGCCAGAAACATCAACACCTGGTTCTTCAAACGGCTCATCAACAAGCAGTTCATCTGTAATATCTGCTATGCAGAATGCGAAAGACAGT
>CAMVQX010000021.1 GCA_947169755.1 uncultured bacterium | reverse complement strand
AAAAAAGCACCCGATTGGGTGCTTTTTTGTATCTTTTTTAAAAGACTAATCTTTAGCATGTCCTGCTGTTCCAAGAACGTCGCGCATTTTGTGCATAACCATTTCTTTAACGGCTGTTCTTCCCGGTCCCATGTATTCACGTGGGTCGAATTTTTCAGGATGTTCAACAAAGAATTGTCTGATTGTTGAAGTCATAGCCAATCTCAAGTCTGTATCGATGTTGATTTTTGCTACACCGTGTTTAGAAGCGTAGTTCAACATTTCTTCAGGAACACCTTGAGCGTTAGGCAATTGACCGCCGTATTGGTTACATTTAGCAACAAATTCAGCAGGAACTGAAGATGAACCGTGAAGAACGATTGGATAATCGCCAAAACCTGCTTCACGTAAAGCATCTTTAATTTCTTTAAGTCTTTCAAAGTCAAGTTTAGCTTCACCTTTGAATTTGTAAGCACCGTGAGAAGTTCCGATAGCGATAGCCAAAGAATCGCAGCCAGTTTGTTTTACAAATTCAACAGCTTCTCTAACGTTTGTATATTTAGCATCTTTATCAGAAACGTTAACGTCATCTTCAACGCCGGCAAGTTTTCCGAGTTCAGCTTCAACTGAAACACCTCTTTCGTGAGCGTATTCAACAACTTGTTTAGTAACTCTAACGTTTTCTTCGAATGGGAATCTGCTTCCGTCGATCATAACAGAAGAGAAACCGCCGTCGATACAAGCTTTACAAATTTCGAAATCAGCACCGTGATCAAGGTGAAGTGCGATAGGTACAGTAGTTGTAGCTAATGCTGCTTCTACCAACTTGATAAGGTAAGTTTGGTTAGCGTATTTTCTAGCGCCTGCAGAAACTTGCAAGATAATAGGTGATTGAGTTTCTTCAGCAGCTTCTGCAATACCTTGCAAAATTTCCATGTTGTTAACATTGTACGCACCGATAGCATAACCGCCAGCGAGTGCTTTTTTGAACATTTCGTTTGTTCCAACTAATTTTCTTTCACTCATTTGAGTTCTCCTTCTTTTAAAACCTATTTTTTATAGGGTATCTATGCCATAAATCTACAACAAACAAATGTTTGGTGCAAGTGTTTTGTTTTAGAGGAAAATTGTTGAATGTAAAATTTTATTAATATAGTATATACGATTTTACAAAAAACCTTAGTAGTTGTTAAAATTATATTATAAAGGGGTAAACAAAAATAATTGTGAAGGATTTTTCGCAATAAAGGGGTATAAAGTGGCAATAAGTGCAGTAAGCAGTGTATCATTCAGGAACAATTATATACAATTTGAGGGTAGAAAAAAAGGAAAAAAATCTAATGATGGTGCTCAGCACCGTCATTCTTCAACACCCGTAAAGGCTGCTTCATTAGCAGCGGTGATGCTCATGAGCCCGTTGAATACTGCTCAGGCACAAATTAATCAAAAGACTCGTCCAACAATTAGTGTTACCTCAACACATTCAAAAGCTTTGTCTAATCCAAAAGTTGTTGATAGCAATAGTTTTAGTATGCCGGAAGGTTTTTTTGATGATGATCCGGAGTTGTATTTTTACTTCTTAGATAACGATGGAAATAAGTCGAATGTTGAACAAGTAGAAGTTGTTCATAGTGAGACATCTTGTTTAGAAAGAGATATCAATACCACACAAGAAATATCTTTTAATGATATATATGGTGTTGTAAGGGGGTTAAACAATTGCAATTATAATATTGTAGGTGATGATGGAAAATCTATTGGAGTTTGGTCTTTTTCTTACGTAACACTTACAAATCCCTTAGAAGCAGGGGATTATTTGATGCGTCCTGATATTGTGAATACGGTACAAAAATTTGTAGCTTCAAGTAGAAATAATAGCGCAATAGAAACAAAAAATATCAATAAAAATGCAGTAGTTGGGCGTTCAGGAATGTCTACTTTGAAATCTCTTGATTTATCTTGGATAGATGAAACTCGTAAAAATAATTATAATTTTGGTACAAAATTGAAGGAGTTTAACTGGGAAACTGATAATGGTATTTATACAGTAAGTTTATATTCCTCTGATGGAAATAACGATGATTGTGAAACATTAATTTTGGAACGTTCTGATGGCTTAAGATGCAAACTTGATGGGTTGAGAGAGTTAAAAGTTCAAATTGCGTCACCTGATTTTTATAACGGTGAATACGCAGAAGTTGGATGTATTGATGTAAGTTGGCCAAATGTAGGTAAATATACTATTTTAGATCCGGATGTTTATAATGCATTAAAGGAAGTTAAACAACAATACCCAGCTGTTGGAAAAGCCTATTCTGTCAGCAACCAAAAGGATTATGTAGAACTGACTGGCAGTGGTAATATGCTAGAACATTAAGTAATGTAACAAATATATTAATTTTTGAAAAAAGCATACCTTATGTTTTTTTACATGAGTAAGAGAAGTATAAAATGAGAGTATAGTGCATGGCTTTTCCAAACGTTAACAGTAAAAATAATCTTAATATATCGTGTGCAAATTTGAACAGTTCTAATAATACTGTTGGTTTACAGCAAAAAGTGGATGATATTAATTTGGTCCAGAAACCGAAATTGACTCCAGAGCAGAAACAAGAGATGATACTATTGGGTTTAGCACCTGAAAATGATGCGGATGTTCAAAAATATTTGACGATGACACCTGAGATGAAAAATGCTCAAATAAAACAATTTGAGTCAAATAATCAACCTACAATTGTAACTTCCCCAGTAGCACAAAATACAGAAGAGACCTCATCAGTTGTTTTGCCTGACGCAGTAGTAGAACAGAATGGTGCAGATACAGAGTTACAAATTTTACCGGAACCGCCGGTAGAACAGAAAATGGCTGAATCATCAAAGCCGGACTCATTCATGGATAGGGTTCATGAAGAAATACAAAATTTAGGTATTGATACGAATTCTGATGAATGGAAAGCTAAATCAGATGAAGAAAAAATGAATGCTGTTCTTTTGGCGGGTGCAAAATCTAAATTCACGGAAGAAGAATGGGATGGTCTGACAAAAGAGCAAAAAATAGCTGCCGGAAAAGAATTTGCAAAATCAGAAATATCAAAATTTATTCCGGATTGGGATACATATTCTGATGAGAAAAAGCTGGAAGTATTAAGCGATTATGCAAATATGGCATTAATTGCAAAAAATAAAAAGATGAAACTTTCAGAGTTGTTAGATTTAAAAACTCAAGATCCTGAAAAATTTGAAAATATAGCTAAGTCTTATTATAAAAACAATACCCCAATTGACCTTTTATCTAAAGGTAAAGAAATAATTTATGAAAAAATAAATTCAAGTGAAAAAAAACATAATGATGAATTTGAAGCATATTTAAATTCAAAAGGGTTTCGTCAAAGCGACCTTAGTATTCCTGGTAAAAATAGACATGAAAGGGAATTTCTTGAACAAGAAATAAAAAGTAACAAAAAATTAACTAAATTTCAAGAACTGAGATATGAAGAATTAAACACAAGACATAAGTTTCATGAATATTGTAAGAAAAATAACTATAAATATGATGTACAAAACCCTAAGCCGGGAGATTTACAATATAGATTAGAATATTATCGTGAACTGATAAAAAAAGAACCCGATAATGAACATTTGCGTTCAGAATTAAGTACTTTGGAAAAATTAGCCAGTATAAATGGCGGGAATTTAGAAAATATGACTGCAGGTGAACTGGAAATTAATGATATAGATTGCAGTTTCCCAACGCAACATAACTTGGCTAAATTATCGGTTGTAGAACAGAATAAAGTATATGATAGAATTGCTGAATACCTTATTGAAAATCGTGACTATGAAAATCTTAGTGAGGAAGAGCAAGTAAAATTAATTCAACAATTTAATTCGTCCTCTCAGGTGATTTTGTTGCGAGCATTAGATAGACGTGGGATGAGTGCTAAAGGTACACTTAACAATATTGATGCCCTCATAAGATTAGATGCAATGCGCCCGAATTCAAGTAAGGTCTTACAAGATAGTTCTGTTGAAGCCTTAGGTGAACAAATAAAATATTTAAAAGACCATAACCTATCTACTGATGGTTTTACAGAATACATGGAAAATGATTTATTCCAGCGTTTTGATAAACCACACGCTCAACAAGCCGGTTTGAAATCTTGGGAACATGGTGAAAAGTTTGGTGCTTCAGCTAACAAAGGTATTGCAAAAAGGGAAGATGCGCCGGAAGTATTTGAAGGATTGAACGACTTAATCTATAATTCGGATACAATTTCTGATGAATTAAAAGAATTATATGCTCAAACTTCAGTAGAATATTTATCTCCGGAATATAGAGATGCACAAGCAGAACGATTGAGGTCTTACGGCTCAGAATCATTTAACAAGGGTGTTGATACAGGATATGAAAATGTAAGAACAGGAAATACTTCATCAAATAATTCTTCTAATTCTGTTAATAATTCTGCATCTTCTAACAATTCTGCTAATACAGTGAATGCTAATAATACATTTGAAGAAACTTTGCGAAATCTGGATATATCAAAATCTGAAGATGCGCAGCAATTGGTCAATTTAGTTGAAAGCAATTCTGTTGAAGTAACAAAATATTTGAATTCTTGTTCAGGCCAAGAAAGAAATGCATTTATCGAAAAATACTGTAAAGTAGCAGATAAATCTCAAATATTGGCATTTATTAAACAAAATCCGTCAATGTATGCTACAGTTCTCAAATACGCAAACAATTTGGATAAAGAGGCTGTATTTAGAGCAATTTATAAAGGTAATAAATCTGAAATCCCTGAATTGGTGAAAAATTTAGAACTAGATGCTGTAAAATTGGCAAATACATACAAAGAGATAGCCCCTGATATAGCAGTTACACTGGAGCACAGTGAACTTGCACGAGCTATATTGTTAAATCCTGCTCAATGGAATTATAATCTTGGCAGCTCTGATACCGCAAAGCTCAACCAGATAGCATCACAAGAACAAATTAAAGATGCTACAGAATCTGTAGCTGATACAAATCCTAAAACTGCGCGCACATTGATGAAAGAATTTGATCCTATGTATTTAGGCAAAGATGGTGTTGTCTGGGCATAAACTAAGGCTTGATTTATTAATATTTTTGTTTTCTAATAATATTACAGTCGGTTTGAGGGTTTGCCCCTCATAATATAGCCGGCGAGTCTATTAGAAAGAAGACAATTTTTAATTGCCGAATGATAATAAAAATTTAAATAGCGGTTCCCCAAAAACCATCAAACTTGCCAAGTTTGCAGGGTTTTGTTATGGCGTTAAGCGTGCTGTTGAAACCGCTAAAAAACTTAAAGTTGAAAACCCTGACAAGAGCGTATGTGTTTTGGGTGAACTTATTCACAATGCCCATGTTATAAAAGAACTTGAAGCTCTCGGAATTAAAACATTAACAGAAATTCCTGAAAAAGGTGAAGGAATTTGTGTTATCAGAAGCCACGGCGAAAGCCCCCAAGTTATTGAAAAAATTAAAAATGCAGGGTTTGAAATTGTTGATTTGACCTGTCCTGATGTCAAAAAAGTTCAGCAAAAAGCCATTGAACTTGCAAAAGACGGCTATTTTGTTGTTATAGTCGGGAAATCCGAGCATCCGGAAGTCGTTGCAATCAAAGCGAATGCCGAACTTTATAGTGATAAAGTCGTTGTTGCAGCAACTCCGGAACAATTAAGAGAATATGATTTGAAAGGTGAGCGAGTTGGGGTTGTTGTTCAAACGACGCAGAGAATTTCGACACTAAATTCAATTGTTGAATATCTAAAAAATGTTGCATCTGAACTCAGAGTTGAAAATACAATTTGTAAAAGCACTTCTATGCGCCAAACAGAGGCAAAAGAACTTGCTCAAAGCAGTGATCTCGTTATTGTTGCAGGTTCTAAAAAGAGCGCAAATACTACTCATTTGGCAGAAATTTTGAAAGATATTACAAATACTGTCCATATCGAAAATGCCGATGAATTGGAAAATTATAAAGAATTATTAGAAAAATCAAACTCAATTGCTGTTACTGCAGGAGCGTCAACCCCGCAGGATGTGATTGAAAATGTAATTGATAAATTAAATGAAAGGAAAAAATAAAAATGACACAAACAATTGACAAAACAAACTTAGATGAATTTGAAAGATTATTGGAAGAATCTTTCGCAAAATCATTCTCAGTAGCTGATATCGTTGAAGGTACAGTTATGAAAAAAGAAAATGACGGTTATTTAATCAGCGTAAAAGGTGCTAAAACTGAAGCATTTTTACCTGAAAAAGAAATTTCTTCATCTGAAACTTCTGATTTGGAAATCGGTGAAGAAAAAGAATTTTATGTATTGAAAGAAGAAAATGATGAAGAAGGTATGCTTCTTTCATTGAAACGCTTGGCATCAGCTCAAGCTTGGGCTCAATTGAATGACGCTAAAATCCAAGGCGATACAATTTTGGCAAAAGTTGTTTCAATCGTAAAAGGCGGCGTTTTGGTTGATGTTGCTGATTTGAAAGGTTTCATTCCTTCTTCTCAATTGAGAACAGGTGCACCTTTTGATGGTTTGGTTGATACAAAAATCGAAGTAAAAGTTTTGGAAGCTGATCCTAAGAAAAACAAACTTATCTTATCTCAAAGACAAGCTGTTGCGGAACAAAGAGATCAAGTTGTTGATAACATTTTGTCAGAGCTTCAAGAAGATCAAATTGTAAAAGGTGAAGTTGTAAGAATTGCAGATTTTGGTGCATTCGTTGACATCAACGGTATTGACGGACTTCTTCCTATTTCTGAAATTTCTTGGTCAAGAATTAAACACCCTTCTGATGTAATTTCTTTGGGCGAAACTATTGAAGTTAAAATTATTAAAATTGATCAGGAATTAAAGAGAATTTCGCTTTCATTAAAGAGAATGGGTGAAGATCCATGGCAGCAAATTGAAGGTCAATTTGAAGAAGGCCAAGTGATTGAAGGAACAGTAAATAAAGTTACAGGTTTTGGCGCATTCATCAATATTTTCCCAGGCGTTGAAGCTTTGTTGCCTGTTGCTGAAATGAGTGACGAAAATGTTAATCCGTTCAACTTGTTCAAAGCCGGTGACAGTGTAAAAGTTCTTATCAAGAAATTCACTCCGCAAGAACACAGAATTGCGTTAAGTATCAAAGACATCAATAAAGATGCTGAATAGTAAAGAATAAATCTAAAAAATCCCGCAATTTGCGGGATTTTTTTTATCAAGAAATTCCCAATAGCCATTTGAGCCAAGTGTATATATCAATTTCTACAAGTGTTAGAGTATAATATTCTCTTATTATACCGGCTTCTTCAACTTGACGAGCGATTTTGACTTTCCAATCGGGGGCATCTTTATTAAAATCATAAGTATCAAAAATTATCAGTTCCAAATAGCCATATTCGTTGATATGGGCATATAAAATATCTGCATGACCAAGTGTAAAAATAACCACTTGGCTAATTGATTTTTACAATAATTATGTAATAATGAAGTGGTATGAAAGGTAGTATGAAAAATATTTTAATTAATTTGTATATATTTTTGCTATTTATTATTGTGGGCTTATATTTGCTTGTCGGAATTGTAGGATATTCATTATTCGCTCCTATAACAATTGAAACTTTTCTTTTTGATGAAGAATTTCAAGCATTTTCTGTTTTTTGTCTTATAATATTAGTTCTATCAATTATATCAATTGTGTTGATATTTAAAGCTAAAAATAAAACAAATGCCACAATAATAGATTATTTTGTAGCATTTGTTCCATTTGTTGTTTCTATTATAATATCATTATCAAAAACAACATTATTTAAAAATTAAATTATCATATTTTTCCTCCAATAGCCATTTGAGCCAGGTGTATATATCAATTTCTACAAGTATTAGTGTATAATATTCTCTTATTATACCTGCTTCTTCAACTTGACGTGCCATACGGACGAGCCAATGAGTGTCATCTTTGTTGAAATCATAGGTGTCAAAAATTATTAATTCTAAATAGCCGTGTTTATTGATGTGTGCATACAAAATGTCTGCATGACCGAGTGAATATTTTAAATCCGAATCACTTGTAAAACGATCGCTGCCGTTTACATATTCTCTATTCAGAAGTTTGTCTATATTATTTTTGAGAAATTTCTTGATTTCTTTAGATTGTGCCAACAGTTGAGATATATCACTGTGAGGTTTGAATATCACCCCGAGTGTATCTGATTTTTCGAACTGTCCTTCAAGTTTTTTTCTTACAATTTCTTGAAATTCTTTTGTAGGTAAATCAGATACACTATAAACCAAACTTCCGTTTTGGTTTATGTAATCTTTACTGTTTTTGAAATCATGCGATGAGGCTAACCAAAATTCACTTGCATTTTTTATCTGAGAAATATGCTTACCAAGAGATGTACCGGCATCAATCAATCTTTTTCCGGCAAGCGGTCTTTTGGTTGTATCTTTGATGTAATGATTATAAGGACTTGGCACCGGAGCTGAGTTGTAAAGATATATAGGTTCTTTAGGTAAACTTTTTTCATCTACCAAAGGTCTGTTTAGATCAGTTTTTTTAATAATATTGCTTAAGTCGACTTGAAAGTTCCTTAACTCTTCTATAACCGAATCTTTTCTGCCTTTTTCTATTGCATATTCTATACGTGCAACTTTTGATTTTATTTTTTCACCTATAGATTTTTGCTCCTGAAAACTCTTCAACAGTCTTGAATATTCTGCTTGGTCTTTTGTATTTGTTAATTGCTCAAGATATTGTTTTGACAGATTATCCGATTTTATTTGGGCGGCTTTTATTTCTTTGACAGCTTCTTTGGCTTGCGGTTTAAAGTCTCCTTTATTTGAATTTAATGCTGTCAAAAAGTTTGCCGCTACCTGCAAAATACCGACCACAATGTCACCTAATTTTCCCCAATCGAAATCTCCCTTAGGTTCTTTTTCAGGCAGCTCTATTGTATGATCTCTGTCTGTTACAGGATATGGATTTTCGTTAGGGTCTATGGTTACATCAGATGGCACATAGGGTTTACCGTCTGTATCAAATATTACATCTTCAGATGATTCGTAAGTCGCATCAACAAAATCGTCGATAGTTCTGTAATGTTCTTTGACAAAAGTGCCGTCACGCTTTGTATAAGCGTGTACTAATATCTCTTTTTTCATAAAAATCAATTCCTTTCCGGAACTAATTTAATGAATCAAAAAAGGCGTTTTACTTATTATACCATTATTTAGCCCAAACCGTCAAGGTTATTCACCAAAATAATTTTTCAAACCGACTGAGAGTTTTTTGTTTTTGCAGAGTTTTTTGAGTTTTGCAATTGCTCTGTTTTCGATTTGTCTGATACGTTCTCTTGAAACTCCATATTGCGTACCGATTTCGTCCAGAGTCTTTTTTGCTCCGTTGTTGTCAAGTCCGAAACGCAAAATCAAAACGTCTCTCTCTTTTGGACTTAGTTGATTCAACATTTTTCTTATATCTTCGAACAAATTTTCTTGTGAAACTCTGCTGTCAGGGGTAATTGATGCTTCATCAACTATAAAATCCGCAATCTTTGAAGATTCTTCAGATGATGAATTTGCAGGAGTTTCCATACTTATTGTTGATTGGGCTGATTTAATGATAGATGTTAATTTAGAAACCGGAATGCCCAAACGATATGCAATTTCTTGTTTTGTCGGAGCGTGTCCCAACTCTGTTGTCAAATCTATTGTTGCACGGCGAATTTTTCCCAATGATTCTATCATATGTATCGGAAGCCTTATAATCCTTGCTTTGTCAGCTATTGCGCGTGTAATAGACTGTTGAATCCACCATGTTGCATATGTAGAAAATTTGTAACCTTTTGTATAATCGAACCTGCCGGCTGCTTTCATCAAGCCCATATTGCCTTCTTGTATCAAATCCAAAAAAGAAAGTCCGCGTCCTATATATTTTTTTGCAATGCTTACAACAAGTCTGAGGTTTGCATTAACAAGCAAATTTTTCGAAAAATCATCGTGATCTTCATAAATCTTTTTTGCTAAATCCAACTCTTGCTCAGATGATAAAAGCGGAATTTTTCCGATTTGCTGCAGGTAAATTTTTACACTGTCATCAGAATTTACACTTGATAAACTCTCTTGAACTTTTGGGTCTTCAACAGTTTCTAAAACATCATCGTCGTCATCTTCATTATCCAATTTGTGAAAGTCTATATTTTCATCTGAAATATCTTCAGACATAAGGCCGTATTTTTCAAGTTCTTTTTTCATTGGTAATCTCTCTTCTCAATAATTATAGTCATTTTTGCAATTTTTGTCTAACTGTTTCAAAGATGATTGCACTGAGGGCATTTGAAACATTAAGAGAGTTAAAATCTTTTAACATTGGAATTTTTACAACAAAATCCGAAAGTTTTAGTAAAGATTTTGACACTCCTGCATGTTCTGCTCCCATAATCAGGGCAAAATTCATATCTTTATAATTGACATCATAATAATTATCTTTTGCACTTGCATCTGCTGCAACTACCCACCAGTCTGAATTTTTTAATTTTTGTACAGCATTAACCGAACTGTTTACTTTAATTATCGGAATGTGGTTAATTGCACCGGCACTTATTTTCTCAACTGTTGCATTTACTTGAACATTTCGTCTGGCCGGTATGATTATTCCGGCTACTCCTGCGCAAACACAAGTTCTTATTATAGCTCCCAAGTTATGCGAATCTTCAACTCCGTCAAGGATTACAACGGCATCATTTTCATGCTTCTCTTCCAAAAATTCGTCTAAATCTTTGTATTGAATCGGTGAAATTTGAGCAATAATTCCTTGATGATTGTATTGAGCGTAGGGAAGAAATTTTTCTTTTGCAACAAATTGAAATATTACCCCGTTTTGTTTAGCCAGCTCTTTTATATTGTTTAATTTAGCATCAGAGTGAATATTTTTTGAAATGAGAATTTTATTAATTTCCCGTCCGGCTATTAATGCTTCTGTTACGGCATTTTTACCGAAGATTATATTTTCTTCCATTATTTCACCCCTGCTTTGGAAACATCTAACATTCTGTCGATACATTTTAAAGCTTTTGATGCGATTTCTTCATCGACTTGAATTTCATGTTCTTCATTTTCCAAAGAATTGTATATGTCAATTAAATTATGCCATTTCATATTTGGACAAATAATGTTATCTTTTATAAGTATAAATTCTTTTTCCGGGTAATCCCGTCTAAGACGGTCAACAACGCCTTTTTCTGTTGCAATAACAAATTGTTTTTTATCACTTTTGGCGGCAAAATTCATAATAGCAGTAGTAGAACCTACAAAGTCTGCTTTTTCACTCACTGTCATATGACATTCCGGATGTGCTAAAATAAGCGCATCAGGATATTTCCTGCGAGCTTCATCAATATCTTGAGGTCTGATTTGAAGATGAGTCGGGCAAAATCCAGGATATGTAATAACATTCACATTCCCAAGTTGTTTTTCTACCCATTTGCCTAAATATGTATCAGGTAAAAATAATATTTCTTTTACATTCAAACTTTCTACAATTTTTAATGCATTTGAACTTGTGCAACAAATATCGCATTCAGACTTTACTTCCGCAGTTGAATTTATATAGCATACTGATGGAATATTAGGATATTTGCTCTTGAATTCTCTCAGTTGATTAAGTGATATCATATCAGCCATGCGGCAGCCTGATTCAAGGCGGGGAAGCAAAACTTTTTTGTTCGGGCATAAGATTTTTGCAGTTTGCGCCATAAAATATACACCGGCAAAAAGAATAATGTCTGCATCAGTTTTTGCCGCCATTTGACTTAGATATAAAGAATCCCCAACAAAATCAGCAACTTCATCAATCTCAACATTTTGATAGCAATGCGCAAGTATTACTGCATTTTTATCTTTTTTAAGTTTGTTGATTTTTTGAATAAGCTCATTCATTCTGGGGGAATCTCCTACATTTGATGTAAATTTATGTAAAATTTGCCAACAGTGTTAAATATATTGTATAATAAAAATGTGATGTAGTAAATAAATTAAGAAAAGAAATTATGAGCTTAAATGATGTTTTATCAAAATTAGGTGTTGGAAGTAAAGAAACTGTTTATATGTCAGTTACACCGGGCGTTGGACTTGAATTAATTCAGCTTGATTATGCAACTAAATCCGTAAAGAATTATGCTTGCAGACCGCTTGAATATAATGAGTCGTTACGTGAAATTCCTGATATGGACGCATTTAAAACGGCTGTCCTTGAATTGTTTGAAGAATTGAGAGTAAATATAAAATCAAATGTCGTATTAAATTTACCGACAGTATTATTCGGCAGTAAAGAATTACCTTTGATTATCGGAGAGGATTCAATTACAGAGGCTTTGACTTCTGAAGTTGAACAGTCATATATTTTCAAACGTTATGAACCTATTGTGAGCTGGGTTGATTCTAATGTGGTACAACAGGGCGATGTTAGGAAATTTTTCTATTCTGCAATTCAAAAAAATGTTGTTGAAAGCATAAGAAATGCTTTGGATGAACTTGGTGCAACACTCGTCGGAGTTGAAATTTCTTTGACGTCAGTATTGAAAGCACTGACATTTTCAGGTATTGCTGATGAACAATTGAGGGATGGCATTTCTTGGAATTTGATGCTTATAACTCCAAACGGATATTCTATTTGTTCTTTAGTTGGCAAAAATGTTATTGAATATTATGAAGAACCGTTGGCTATTAAATCTTTTGACGGAGATGAAATCTATAATGCGATAAATGCTTCGGCACAGATTTCTTTGATGAGTTTTCCGGCAAATTATATGTATGTCATTTCTGAAACTGATTTGGTAAGTGCAGAATTATTATCGTCAAGAATTCAATTTGACGGGGTAATAAATTATATTGAAAATAACGATTTCAAAAAACAGGATATTATTCCTGTAAGTTTGGAAATTTTGGAAGATACTGCACATAAAATATCTTTGGAAGCTATTGGTATCGCAGTTGGGAATGCTGTTGATTTACCTGTAAAATTTGAGTTTGCAGGTAAACATGCAGGCGAAAATGGGTCTGATAATCCTAACGAACCCGTACGTGTTACATTGGGAGGTTACGAATTTGAAGTTTCTCCAAATGCGGCAAGAAATATTGCATTGGTTATAGCGGCAGTATTGCTTATTCCTGTACTGGCTCTGATGATAATTTTCCCGATGCTGACAAAACAAAGTCAGGCTAAGTTGGATGAGATTAATTCAAAAATACAGTCTGTGCAATCAAATCTCCAACAATATGAGGGGGATGATAATGCTGCTAGTTTTGATGTAAATACTGAAATAAAAAAAGTTATTAAGGATAACAGAGCAAAATTAATGGCTTATACTGCAATAGGTGAAGCTGTTCCAAAAAAATTGTGGCTTACATATTTTTTGGCAAAAGATGACGGAAAAATTGATATAAAAGGAGAAGCTTCAGGTGTTGAGGATGTTACGGTATTCTTTAAAAATATGAAAGATTCTTTAGTTTATACTCAATTAAGACTTCATAAACTTGATTTGAATTCGTTATCTATTGATGATGCTGTATCTTCAACTTCTAATTCGGATTATCAGTTTGAAATTACTAATATGTCTGATTCTGAGTTAGCTCCGGTTGCTGAAGAGGTTTCTTCTGAAACAGAAGACACAAATGCCGGCGGAAAAAGACGAAATAAACGCGAAAACCCTGAAGAAGGGAACTCAATAACAAATTTGGGAGAAATTGAAGAAGATGGAAACTAGTGTATATATTAAAAAGTTTAAAATTGCTATAGCTATTGTAGTTGCGGCTTTTGTACTGTTTATATTGATTATTGCAAAAACTATACCAAGTATACAGTCTTATTATTCATTAAAAAAAGAGTATACTCAGAGTGAAAGTAAATTAGCTGATGCAGAACGTCAATTGGAAAATCTGAAAGAAGCTAAAATGCAAGAACAAACTCCTGAAGTACAGTTAGCAAAAGCATTCTTTAGACCAATAGGCAGCGGTCTTGATTCTGAAACGGCTATATCTGAAGAATTTGCTGAAATATTGCAGGTAATGCGTGATAATAAAGTGAAAGCGCGCTCGATAAAGTATGATTATGATCCTCAAGATGACAATTTTGTTAAAAATGCCGGTGCAAAATACCATGTTTGCAGAATTACAGCTGATATGGTCGCAAATTACTCCAATTTTGAAGGCTTTTTGAGAGATTTGTTTAAACATGAACACTTTTTGGAAATTTCCAAATTGGAGATAGTTCCTTATCAAAAAGATAAGAAGATTTTGCTTATTAATTTGCAAATTAAATTGTATGCACAGAAGAATTCATAAAAAGGCTGTAATCTATTCCGAAAAACGGGGATTTGTTAGTTTGGCAGGTTGAACAATAATTTGTCTCAAGAGTATTGTGTTTTGCAAAATCTTTGAAGTTTGAACCGCATCTTCCTCTGTGATCGTTTGCTAAAAAAGGACAAGTGTAGATTCCTTTAGAGGTTAATATTCTTCCGTATTCGCAATCAAATTTTGTATTCACATGGCTTGATATTTTTTGTAAATTATTTTTATCAAAATAATTATTTATTACAAAATAGTTTTTTTCAGGATAATATCCTATTTTTTTGAATATATTTTCAAAGTTTTGAATTAATTCTTCTTCAGGTTCATTATAGTAGTTTGTAATACATATTATTGGACTAAATTCGTATTTAACAAGACTTTTTACTGCATTTATTGCAGCCCTGTACGAGCCGCGACTTCGGATTTCGTCATTTTTTATTTCGTTGTAATGATCAATACTTATTTTGAATATTATTTCATTTTCACTTTCTTCTTCTACGCGTTTTAAGAAGCGAGCCTTTTTTTCGTTGATGAAAGTTCCGTTTGTAAAAATGCATACGTTAGAGTGTTTTAAGCACATTCTCAAAATTGTATTAAATTCAGGATGAGTCATTGGCTCTGCTCCTGTGAGATATATGCATTTTATTTTTTCTGTTTTTGTATCTTGTAATGCGTTTTTTATTAATTCCGGCTGAATAAAATCTTTCACATTCTTATTTAGCGGAAAATCTATATAGCAATTTTTACAATGTTGATTACAATTTTTAGCTGTTAATTCTATAAATAAGTTGTCAAATTGTTTTATTTTGCATTCCGGTGCTTTAAATGTGGTATTACTCATAAAATCTCCTTTTTCAAGTTTATTGTATTACTCAAATATAAAAAAGAAATTCTCCAACGGGGTAGTATGTTTTATGAAATTTTAACAATACGGTAATAATAAAAATGGAAATATTATTAAAATTTAATGTGTGCTATTGTATTATAATTATTCAATAATAAATTTGAAATTATTTTGGTAGAGCTATGAAAAGACAATTTATACCTGTTGGAAATAGTTGGGGTATGATATTTACAAAAACTATGTTGGAAATGTTGGATATAAACCCCGAAAAAGATAAAGTGGAAATTGAATATGATAAAAAAACTCTAACTATAAAAAAAATATAAAAATAAAACCGGCAGGTATACAACACCTGCCGGAAGTTTACTCATTCATATAACGTTTCTATGTATCAATGTTTGTAGCATATACAGCGTTAGCTTCAATAAAGTTTCTTCTCGGGTCAACCTTGTCACCCATTAATATATCAAACAGCTGGTCGCAAAGCATTGCATCTTCAAGGTTTACTTTTAACAATGTTCTTGTTGCAGGATCCATTGTTGTTTCCCAAAGCTGCTGAGGCATCATTTCACCTAAACCTTTGAAACGTTGAATAGTCATACCTTTTTGACCTCTGTCATCA
>CAMVQX010000020.1 GCA_947169755.1 uncultured bacterium | reverse complement strand
TTATGTTTTGAAATAATTCTTCCTGAACAAATGTGCTCTTATCATCAGGTTTTAAACTGAATGCATTTGAACTCGTTGCGCATATGAAAAATATTAACAGAACTAAGATAAATCTTTTCATAAGAAAATTATAAGATAAATCAAAAAAAATATCCACAAAAATTTGACATTTAAAAAGAGTAAAGCAAAATGTTGTTGATGTCTCTTAACCTGCATTTTAACTCCTTGATGCAGGTTTTATTTTAAACTCTTATGTCAGGCTAAAGCCTGACCTACAAGCTTACTAAACTAAATTAGAGCCATTTTCTCTGAAAAGTAACATAGCGCAGCAGCATAGTACTATTGCACCAATCAATACTTCTAACGGAAAGTTTAACAACAAACTGTCGTTTAGTATCATCGGGATTAATAGTATTGCTCCTGCAGGTGGAAAATAAATTTTTATTCTGTCTAAAGCTATAAATAGGATAATGCATGCCAGTGCGGTGCAGATAAATAATGGCATATTTAAGTGTATATTTAAAATGAGTCTCAAAAGGCAGCCTATGAAAGCTGCAAAAGCCATTAATCCTACTATGTAATGAGGCTTCTTTCGTGCTGGACTGTCTGGGTTTGACAGTTCTGTAAACATAACTATAAGTGGCGGTGCAAGAAAGTATATTTGATGTGTTTTAAATGGTATTAATGCTATAAGTCCAAAAACCAGCAAAAGTTTTGACCATTTTATAATTTGATGTTTGATATTAAAATTACAGGGTTCAAAATTATTCGTCGGACGCATATTATATTTTTCCATTAGCCATTGCGCAATTATAATAATTAGAGCCATTGTTGATACGGAAATAGGATAAATTAAACTTTCAGTTCTTAAATAAACAGGCAATATACAAGCCGAAATAATTGGTACAAAATTCGTTTTGCATACAGTTAAAATTGCTCCGGTAAATGCAAAGCACAGTCCAACTTGAAAAATTAGCGGTAAATGTATATATCTCACGACTATAACTCCAAAAAGTGCAGCCGCTGTCATTAAAAAGAAAATTCTTCTTTTATTGGTTTGCCATGGTTGTTGTTCACTTATCCAAGCACCTATAGTTAAAGCACATATTTCCGGAAATATAATTTCACTTTCCCCGCTTATATCTGCAATTAATACCATCACAAATGCCATCAAAATCCCGAATATGTATCGTTCTATTCTTATTCTTCGTAAAATTTGGGTGTTCATTGCTTTTGTACCAGTTGATGTCTTTCAAGCATAACCATTAAAATTGATATATCTGCAGGTTTTACGCCGCCAATTCTTGAGGCTTGTGCAAGTGTTTTCGGTCTGATTTTTGCCAGTTTATCTTTTGTTTCGGATGAAATATGCTCTATCTTTGAATAATCTATATCATCAGGAATTTTAAATTTGTCTAATTTGCCGGCCTGCTCCACTTGTATTTCCTGTCTTTTTAGGTAGCCGTCATATTTTACCAAAATCTCTACTTGCTCGGCTACGTCAAAAGGTATATCTTTTGCCTCTTCATCAAGTTCCTTAATAACTTCATAACTAATATTAGGACGTTTCAAAAATTCTGATACTCTTATACCTTTATCCAAATGCTCACCGTATTTTGCTAAAATTGAGTTAACTTCATTGGTCGCTGAAATTTTTACGTCTTTTGTTCTTTCAATTTCACGCTCAATAGCTTCTTGTTTATCACAAAATACCTTATATTGAGCATCATCAATAAGTCCTGCTTTTCTTCCAATTGGAGTTAATCTCGTATCAGCATTATCCTGTCTTAAAAGAAGCCTGTATTCTGAACGAGAAGTCAGCATTCTGTATGGATCTTGAATATCTTTTGTAACCAAATCATCAATTAATGTCCCGATATAAGATGAACTTCTGGATAATTCAAGCATTTCAGATCCATTTAGATAATTAATAGCATTAATTCCTGCAACAAGCCCCTGCGCTGCAGCTTCTTCATATCCGCTTGTGCCATTAATTTGACCGCCCAAAAATAGTCCTTGAATATTCTTGGACATCAATGAATGGGTTGTCTGAACCGCAGGAACATAGTCGTATTCAACTGCGTAAGCAGGTTTTATTACATGTGCCTTTTCTAATCCCGGAAGAGTTCTCAACATTTGCACCTGGACATCTGCAGGTAAACTGCTTGAAAATCCTTGAATATAAACTTCATAAGTTCCTAAACCTTCAGGTTCAATAAATATATGGTGTGAAGGATTTTCACTAAATCTTACGACCTTATCTTCAATCGATGGACAGTATCTTGGTCCAACTCCCTGTATAAGTCCTTGAAACATTGGAGATTTATCAAGATTTGCTCTGATAATTCTGTGAGTTTCTTCATTTGTTCGTGTTAAGTAGCACGGGAATTGCGGTCTAATTGGACGATTGGGTTTGAATGAATAAAAATGTTTTAATTCATCGCCATTTTGAATATCCATTTTGGAGTAGTCGATAGTTCTTTTATCAACTCTTGGCGGAGTTCCGGTTTTTAATTTTTTAATATTAATACCATGCTTAACTAATGATTCAGATAAACCGTATGCAGCTTTTTCCCCGAGTCGTCCTGCGCTATAAGATTTTAAGCCTACAAAAATTCTTCCGTTTAAAGAAGTTCCGGTTGTTAAAATTATTGCTCTTGTACTGTATTCTATTCCAAATTCGTCAATTGCTCCGGTGATTTTTCCGTCTTTAACTATCAAATCAGTTATGCACGCTTGTCTTAGATAAATGTTATCGTTACTTTCGATAATATTTCTCATGTATTTTGTATATTCTTTTTTATCCGATTGTGCACGTAATGCTCTTACTGCAGGACCTTTTGAAGAATTTAGCATTTTCATTTGTATATAAGTTGCATCGGCAGCCTCACCCATAGCACCGCCTAAGGCATCAATTTCTCTAACAAGAGTAGACTTTGCAGGCCCGCCTATAGCTGGATTACAAGGCATAAGAGCAATGTTATCTACGTTTAATGTGGCTAAAAGTACTCTCGCACCAAGTCTTGCACAAGATATTGCTGCTTCACAGCCT
Source organism: uncultured bacterium (assembly GCA_947169755.1). Lineage (GTDB taxonomy): Bacteria > Cyanobacteriota > Vampirovibrionia > Gastranaerophilales > Gastranaerophilaceae > Stercorousia. The sequence goes on along the minus strand of CAMVQX010000020.1, from coordinate 13,646 downwards.
GCATGTCCTGCGCCTACTACTATTACATCGTAATGATTGTTGAGGTAATTCATAAATGTATTATATTACAAAATTCTACTCCACTTGGATGATATTAATTAAGTTTTGTAAAGATTATTATAATTATGTCGAATAAAAACATGCTAAACACATCTTATTGGAGCTCACTGATGTCAGATCAAATTCTATTACAGCCGATAAAGGCTGCCAACCCCGAAAAAGCCCGAGAATATCTAGAAAAAGCCAGAATGGCACACGAACGATATTTAGTTTGCCAGCAAAATTCCGATTTGCAGGAGGCTATAGAATTTTATATTGATGCGGTGAAGTATGACCCATCGATGCCGGAATCTTATTACAGACTGGCTGCTTTGATGTGGGAGCAAGGTCAAATTAGCGTTGAAACTGCAATTGAACAGTGTAAAACTGCTATTTCTTTAGCACCGCAAAACGTAAATGCGCATATGTACACAGGATTTTTCATGAAATTGGCTGAAGATTTTAAATCTGCTGAGAGTGAATTTAAATCAGCTATAAAAATGGGAAAATTTCATTCTGCGCGTCCTCGTTTGGTTTTGTCTCAGGCAATTTTACAAAAGATAAATTCGAATAATGCGGTTGCATCAGATTATCTGGGATTTTTATATTATTTTATCTCCGGAAGTCTCATGTTGGCGTGGGATAGACCGTCAATAAAGATGTTCTATAAAAATATGTCTGATGATATTTCAGTATTTACATATAATACTGTCGGAAAATTCTTAGAAAAATTTAAACTTTATCCGACAGCTGAAAATATCTACAGGCAAGCTATAATGTCAACAAATCACGGTGAAATCTTCTACGATAAAATGGGTGATTTGGCATTGAAAAATAAACAAACAGATTTGACAGTCGATTGCTATCGAAAAGTTTTGGAATCTAATCCGCTAAACAGAGATGTGTTAGTAAAGCTTGCTACAGTTTTGCAAACATATTTTCCGGATAATACCGATGAAGCAATCGACTGCTACGAAAAATTACTTGAATTCAATATTGATGTTCCTCAAATTTATTATGAATTAGGACATTTATATCTACGGAAAGAAGATAAAATCAATTCAATCAGTGCCTTTAAACTTGCTGTTGACCAAGATAGTGAAAACCCATATTTCAATAATTCACTGGCTTATGCGTATTCAAAAGCGGAATTGTATGATGATGCTATTGAACATTATCAAAAGGCAATTGCCTTGAATCCTGACAAAGAATGGACATCTATTGTTTGCCAAGCTCTTGGCTCGATTTATGCAGAAGTAAAAGGCAACATTGAAGCTGCAATATCTACATATCAGGCCGGAATTATTTTAGACCCAAATAATTATGATTTGTTCTTAGCGTTAGGTGATGTTTACATGGCGTCATATGATTTAGACAGCGCGATAAGAACCTATTGTGATGCTATTATGCTTAATCCTGATGATTATAGAGGCTATTCTAAGGCCGGAATTGCTCTTTGGGAAAAAGATTATTTAGAGGAAGCTCTCGTTGCATTCCACAAATCTATTGATATAAATCCCGATAATGAATACGCACAAAATAATTTAGGTATACTATATTTAGACGGTCTTTCTGATGCTGAAGAAGCGCTTGAATATTTCGAAAATGCTGTTGCTATAAACCCAAGCTATACTCTTGCATATTTTAATGCTGCAAGAGCCAGCGAAGCAATGGGATTTACAAATGATGCCGCAAACTATTATCAAATGGCGATTGATTTGAATAAAATTACTCAAGATTTGGAAGAAGAAGATATTCAAATCCGTTTACACAAACTATTTGATATCTAGTCCTTATTTGGTGCTAAGCCCGGTTCTAAATCCGAACCTGTAACGATTTTTCGCACTGCAAATTGGCATTTGGGTAAAACATATGCCAACAAAAAGCTGCTTAATGCAACGTTTGTTAATATATTCAGAGTTTTTAGTGTTCTGCATTTTTTTACATATTTTATAAATTCTGTTTGTGACATATTTTTTACGTTATCTGCAAATCTTGCAATGTCATCTCTAAAGTTACCAAGTTTTTTTACATCAACATAGGCTCTAGGGTCACGAATACCGGATTTAAGCATTTTTAATTTCTCAAATTTTTGAGCATATTTTATAAAATATGAGTCTTTATTTGAAATGTTATCTATAAATTTGAATAGATCATCAGGTGATGATGTATTAGGCAATTTTAATTCGCTTTTTCTGACAGCAGAAATGAAATTTTTATCTGCAAGCATAATAGGATCAAGGTGAACGCCTGTCATTTTGTCCAACCCTTTTTCTATCCATTTTGGAGCAACAAAATTCAAAAACATCATACCGGCCATTTTGAATGCCAAATCAAATGATTCGTATTTATTTCTTCCTGTTGCAACACGTCCTACAGCGTACCCTCCGTCAGTAACAGCCATTTTATCCTGAGTAGAGAAATTAGCTGCCTTTTGAATCCAATTTCCCTTAAAACTGATAAATTTGTCTTTTTGCACAAAATTCATTTGAGATTTTTGTGCATTTTTCTTTCTCTGTTCAGCAATTTTTCTGGCAGATGAAGCAAATATCAATTTAGGAATAATAAAGCCCATAAAAAGAATTGGGATAGAAGTAGAAAGCACAAATTTCCCTGCAAGAAGTTTTTCAAACATCTTTTTGTTATTTTTTACTTTTATTAAATCTTTTACTTCGTCAGGTGCTAAATTCTTGAACTTTTCGATATTATAATCAATTCCTTGAAATTTATCTTTATTAAACAATTTTAAGTTAACATCTGCATTATAGCCGCTTTTTTTGATTAAATAGTCGCAAAGCTTTGTTAAAACCGGAATGCCGCCCAACCAAACGGCAGAAACGGAATATTCATCTAAAAATCTTTCTCTTGCAGCAAGATAAGCTATTTTTTTATCTTCCTTTTTGTTCTGATTGTAAGTCATAACAATTTTTGTCGGGACTTCTATGCCGCAGTCACGAACTATAAGAGGGTAAACACTGCTATTATTGCCTATTGCTGATATTATATTTGCTATTGCCATATCGTACATCTCCAAAAAAATAGTCTAACCACTTTAACCTTGAAAGACTACCTTCTTGAATTGAAAATTTGCATCGTCAATCCTATAGCCTTTCAAGGACTATATGGCAATGATGATGCAATTTTGTACAAATTAAATTATTCATACGCTATATAATAACACCTGAAAATATTTTTTGAACAGTTTTAACCTATAGAATTTACAAAACTTTTTATTTCTTCGACTTTTGTAGTATTTAAATTTTTTATCAAAATTGTTTTTTCTTTAGAAGTTTCTCCTTTTATAATTTCAAAATAAGTTTTTGGAACTTTAAAAGTTTTAGATAAAAATTCTATAACGGCTTTATTAGCTTTACCGTCAACCGGAGGTGCTGTGATTTTTAGTTTTAATTCTTCTCCGTTTCTGATAAATTCACATTTTGATGAATTTGGTGAAATTTTTATTGTAATTATTATTCCGTTTTCAACTTCTTTAATCAAACAAACCTCACTTGCAAAATTTTAAAAAAATCTGTATTATGATTATATCATGAGTGAAAAACCGCTTTTTGAAGATATAAGAAATGAGCTTGTAGCGCAAAAAAGATCCGAAAAAGAAATTGCTGAAATTGAAAAAGCGTTTCTTTTTGCTAAAAAACTTCATGAAGGTCAGTATCGTATTTCGGAGGAACCGTATATTGTACATCCTGTTGAAGTTGCAAAGATTCTTGTCGGCCTAAAGGTTGATGCACATACTTTAATGGCTGCATTTTTGCATGATATTTTGGAAGACACCGATACAAAACCTGAGGAAATAGAAGAAAAATTCGGAAAAGATGTATTAACACTCGTTCAAGGGGTTACAAAACTCGGAAAACTACAGTTTAAGTCAAATGAGGAACGTCAGGCTGAAAACTTCAGGCGTCTTTTTATTGCTATGGCAAGTGATACAAGAATTATATTTTTGAAACTTGCCGACAGATTGCATAATATGCGTACGCTCAATTTTATGGCGGCAAATAAGCAGCAAAAAATTGCTCGTGAGACACTTGATATTTTTGCCCCTCTTGCAAACCGTTTAGGTATCGGGAGAATCAAAGCTGAACTTGAAGATTTGTCCTTAAGGTATTTAGAGCCTGACAAATATTTTGAGATTGCGCAATTAGTTGCTCAAACCAAATCCGAACGCGAAGCAACAGTAAAACTGTTAATTGATAAAATTTCTCAAGACGTAAAGAAAAGCGGAATAAATGCTCAAATAACAGGGCGTGCAAAACACTATTACAGTATATACAGTAAAATGAAGCGTCTGAATATCGCTTTTCATGATTTGTATGATATTACGGCTGTTCGTGTAATTGTTGATACAGAAAAAGAATGTTATGAAGTTTTAGGTTTGATTCACTCACAATTTAAACCTATTCCGGGCAGATTCAAAGATTATATTGCTATGCCAAAAGGAAACATGTACCAATCCTTGCATACATCTGTTATTGGTCCTCGTTCAAAACCGATTGAAGTACAAATAAGAACTTGGGAAATGCATGAGGTCGCTGAATATGGTGTTGCTGCTCACTGGCGTTACAAAGAAAAAGGTTCTCAAAAGGCTGATGCAAATTCTGACAGACAGTTTTCTTGGATGAGAAAACTTGTTGAATATAACAAAGAAATGACATCTGCTGAGGATTATGTAAATTCGGTAAAACTTGATTTATTTTCGGATCAGGTCTTTGCATTCACACCAAATGGTGATGTTTTTGACTTACCAGTAAATGCTACCCCTGTTGATTTTGCTTACAGAATCCACTCTGAAGTCGGAAATAAAACTGTAGGAGCGCTCATTAACGGTCGTATAGCGCAACTTGATACCAAGCTTCATAATGGTGATATCGTAGAAATTTTGACATCTAAAACTCCTGCCCCCAGGTTGGATTGGTTGAATTTTGTTGTAACTAAGCAAGCCGCATCAAAAATAAAACAGTGGTTTAAGAAAAATAACAGAGAAGAACACATTGAAGTTGGACGTGCAAATCTTGAACATGAACTCACAAAAGCCGTATTTGATGAATATTTTAAAAATGAAGAATTTGAAAAAGTTGCAAAACAGATGAATTATCAATCGTCAGAGGATTTATTTGCAGCTTTAGGTTATGGTGAAACTACATTAAATAAGATTATAAATAAACTTAAAAAACCTGAAACTCCGAAACAACATGAATTTCACGGTACTACAAGAAAAAAAGGCGAAAAAGATATTATCGGACTTGAAGGTTTGATGTATTCTATTGCAAAATGTTGTTCCCCAATTCCTGGAGAACCTATAGTAGGGGTTGTTACGCGTGCAAAGGGGGTTACTGTTCACAGGATTGATTGTAAAACTCTTGAACATATTGAACCGGAACGTCTTATGGACATCCGATGGTCCGGTGATAATGTAAATAAAACCTACAATACAACAATTCGTGTTGAAACGTCTGAAAAAATGGGACTTTTAAAAGATGTTATTGCTGCTGTTTCCGATAATAATACCAATATTAATTATGCAAATGTAAAGGCAAAAAGTGGTAAACTTGGTATTATTGAGCTTGGTATTGAACTTGATAATATTGAAACTTTGAAAAAGGTTATATTGAGTATTCAAGCTATTCCTGATGTTTATAGTGTAAAACGTATTCAAACATCTTATTCTACAACGAATTCTTCCCGTAAAAATAACGGTAAATCAAAGAGTCAAAAAAATAAGAAAAATAATTTGAAATAGAAAAGGCCGATTTTTCAATCAGCCTGCTGCACTATTCACACTATATATTTTCACACTAACTTCACTTTATTTAAATAATCTATTGTTATTTTGTACCTAATATTGCGGCTATTGTACCGGCAATTGCACCTGCTGCTATACCCCAAGCGGTTCTGCTCTTAGATGCAATGCCCAGAGCTTTTGTTAAGAACGGGAATCCTGCAACTACCGTACCGCCTACTGCCGCACCGCCAAGTACATTACCTGCAATCTTTTTAGCTTTTTCTTCTCGGCCTACCGGTTGTCCTGTTAATTCGGATACTGTTTCTTCTGCCGTTCTTCTGTTGAATAAGCCGAATGTTACTGATTGGATTGCACCTTGGGTGAACGAATCACGTCCGTGTTCCCTTATATCTTGAATTATTGATTTACCGCCGTTTGCTTCAGCGTAGAGTTTATTTGCTCTGCTAAGTACCAATTTTTCATCGGCATCATCTCCGTACAGAGCCTGAACACTTTTTACAAACGCATCGTATGCACCTTTTATTTGACCTTGTTCATTTCTTATGATTTTATCTTTCAACATGAATGCGTGTGCTTGGACACCTTCTGTCGGTGCATTAAGCCGCAAGTTTGCGTTCCTTGATTTTTGCTGCATACGCACACTGTTATCAATCATAAAGTCTTGATATTTTTCACATTGTTTATAATATTCTTCATAAGGATCAGTTGCGCCATCTCCGCCGGCACTGCCTGTAGCCGGAGGTATATACCCCATACCAGGCATCATACCCATACCGGGCATCATACCCATGCCGGGCATCATCCCCATACCGGGAATCATTCCCATACTTGGATTCATTCCGTACATCATGCTTGGGGACATTCCGGACATCATATCTTCTGCCATATCTGCAGTCATACCGTTTCCGAAGATGCTGTTATTCATTGATAGCAAAGGATCAAAACATGTACCTGTCGGCGGATACATATTCATATTGCTCTGGTCGTTCATTTGAACCTGGTTATTGTATATGTTTGAGCATTTCCCGCAGCAATTTCCGGTAATATTGGCTACCATAACCTAACCTCCAAATTTAATTTAACCTACCTTACTTATATAAAGTATTTTTGTATTTTAAAATTGCCTTTTTGAGAAAAAATTGTTAAGAAATTGTAACATTAATTCAAAGACGCAAAGCTGTGATAGTATCTATTTTACATATAAGTAAAATAGTGATACAATTTCTGTATGCGGAAATTCTTTTCATTTCTTTTTACATTAATAATAATTGTCGGGATTGCTTATCTGTTTTGGAAAAGACCACCGTTTTTTCAAAAGCAGCTTGATAAAGTTCAGGCAGTTTATTATGTTCATAGGGGTGATAGAGAGTTAAAGGCTGTTAGACTTCACAAAGCGATAAATTATTATAAAAAAGCCGTAAAATTATATCCTGAGCATTATGGGGCGTGGTATAACCTTGGCAATATTTATGTCGTTTATGAAGACTATCATTCTGCGGTAGATGCTTATGAAGAAGCTTTTGAACACAATCCTAAAATGATGGTTGCAAGAATGAACTATGGGATTGTATCAGCTGAAAGATTAGGTGATTTCGACGGTGCAATAAATCAATATGATGAGATAATTAAAACAAAACGCCACCTTGTTTCTATCCCTTTTGTGTACAGTAACAGAAAAAGTTATAAAGTAAATAAAGGTTTGGCATATTATAACAGAGGAGTAGCTTATAAACAAAAATCTATTTATCTTGACTATAACTATGAACATCGCAGACAATTTTTATTGAAAGCTTTAGAGTCTTATCAGGAAGCTTGTAAAATATTAAAAAAGGATTATGATGCAAGGTATAACTTGGCATTAACCTATCACTTGCTGGGAGACTACAGAAATGCCGGATTGACATATTGTAAGGCTATAGAAATTTCTCCGATGAATTATGAAGCTCATTATAATTTGGCTGTACTTTTAAGGAGGTTAAAATTCTACAAAGAATCAATTGAAGAACTTGAAAAAGCTTCTACTTTAATAGCTTCATCTTCTAAAGGAATTTCGTCAAGGCAGAGGTATGTTTTTGATGTAATGAATGATGTTACAAGAACAATACTTGCAAATTCAAAAAGTGATTTGGTTGAAAAACTTTCTGACAATCAGTCGGAAAACTATAAAGTTACATACGTAAACGGCAGACTGGTTATGTCCGATGATATGGACCGGGCAGTATTAAAGAACTTTAAGGTTTGCGGTGCAAAAAAAGTTATTAAAGAAGAATTGCCTGAGCCTGAAAGTGAATTTGATGACGTTCGTTATAATATTCATGTGCCGGGTGTGCAATAATTTACCCTTTAACAGCTCCTTCATTTTCTCCGGATATAAAGTATCTTTGCATAGCAAGGAAGAAAATTAAGATTGGAATAGTTGATAAAATAGAACCTGCGGCTATAAATCTCCAATTTGAACTGAACATGCCCTGTAAATTATTTACACCGACAGGAAGTGTGTACATAGCTTCTTTTGTAAGAACAATGCTCGGCCATAAAAATTCACCCCAAGAACCAATGAATGTGAATATGGCAAGTACCGCTAATGAAGGTTTTATCATAGGAAGCAAAACCTTCCAAAAAATTTGCCAAACATTGCAGCCGTCAACAATGGCTGCTTCTTCCATCTCTTTCGGAATGCTTAAAAAAGCCTGCCGCATTAAAAATATTCCGAAAGCGCTTACCGCAAAAGGCATAATAAGTCCTAAAAATCCGGCGGTATTGCTCACGTTATCAGTTAAATGCAGTTTGAGTGTAATTAAATATACAGGAAGCATAATTGCTTGGAACGGTATCATAATGGTTGCGAGTATTGCAAAAAATGTGATTTTTTTGCCTTTGAATTCCATTCTTGCGAGTGGGTAACCTGCCATTGCAGACAATATAAGATTTAATAGTACTGTCCCCCCTGCTACAATCATACTGTTTACAAAATATCCGATGAAATTAACTTTCTTCCAAACTCCTGTATAATTTTCCAAAGTAAAATCAGTTGGTATAATTTGCGGAGGATATGCAAAAATATTTTCTCCGCCTCCTTTCAAAGAAGTTGAAATTAACCAAATAAATGGAAATATAGATAACAGTGATACTGTTATTAATATTATATGTGTGATTATTTTAAACGATGTTTCTCTTTTCACTTACAACCTTTCAAATCATAAATCATATTTTTTTCTTTCAAAACAAAAAATATTTACAAAAGAAAAAATCATTACTATTACTAACAGTACGACAGCCATTGCAGAAGCAAATCCCAAATCCAAATTTTCAAATGCACGCTCATAAATGTAATAAACTATGGTTTTGCTTGAATTGAGAGGGCCGCCTTTTGTCATTACATATATTTCAGCAAAAACTTTCATTGCGGATATTGCGCTGATTGTTGAAACTAATGCTATTGTGGGCATTATATGCGGTATTGTTACAGTTAAATGTTTTTTAAAAAAATTTGCACCGTCAATGTCGCAGGCCTCATATAATTCATTAGGCACACTCATTAATGCTGCAAGATATATAATCATATAATAGCCGATACCTTTCCATATTGTTACGATTATAACCGACCAGATAGAATATTTAGGGTCTGTAAGCCAGCCTATCGGGCTTAAACCTAATGCTGTAACAGCATAATTTAAAATTCCCTGATCTGCGTAGAGCCATTTGAAAGCAATTGCCGCAACTACAATTGATACAATTACAGGCAAGTAAATAAGTATTTTGTATAGTGTAACTCCGCGGATTTTTTGATTGATTAAAACAGCAAGAAACAACGGAAAAATTACAAGAATAGGTACTGCTCCGATTAGATATAAAAATGTATTCCACATAACTTTATAAAATATCGGATTATGAAATAATTTTGCATAATTTTCAATACCAATATAGTTTGCATTGTATATGTTGTTAGTATAGTCAAAGAAGCTAAGGAAAAATGTTTGAAAAAACGGTATGAAAAAAAAGACGGTTAATATGGCAATAGCCGGAAACAAAAATAGATATGGTGCATATTTGCCATAGTATTTGAACATATAGCGATTATACGAAAATAATATATTTTTTTCAATCTATTACGATTATTTACATCTGGCAAGCCAAACATCGCTAAGAGTGTTTTCAAGGACTCTTTTACTTTCAGAACCTGTTAAAAATCTGTCGAGTTTCGATTTGTTTCTTGAACCTAAAATAATTAAATCAATATCTTTTTCTTTTGCATATTCTATTATTTTTTGGGACGGATTTCCTGTTAAAATAGCTGTTTCGTCAGCTTTTATACCTTCCTTATCCAATATTTCCTGAATTCTTTTAATTGCATTTGATGCATATATTTGTTGTTTTCTCTGTATGTCTGAGAGCCAATTTGTGTCTACGTTGCCGTCTAGAAATAATAACTTCGGATCTTCATTAACCATACATATATTAATTTCTTTATTATCAAGTTTAAGTTCCGGAATAATGTTTTTAATAATGTTATCTGAACATTCACTTCCGTCTGTTGTTAAAAGAAGTTTTTGTTTTGTGTTTTCTAATTTGGTTATGTAGTTTGATAAATTACTGTTGTTTATTATTTCCTGAGAAACAGAACCAAGCCATTTTTGGATACCTTTTTTTCCGTGTGAACCCATTAATATCAAATCATATTTTTCTCTTGAGGATTGTTCCAGAATACTATCAATTGCAGACCCGCAGTTTTTAATTCGATTCCCGTATTCAAAGCCGTGATTTTTTATAATATTTTCAGCATAGTCTAAAATTGTATCCGCAACGTTCGCGCATGATACAGCAAAATTTTGTTCTTCTATGTTGATTTCTTCAGGTAAAAAACTCCAATCAATTACACATATAATATCTATTGTTGCATTCTTTACCCAACCTGATAAATTTTTAACAGCTTCATAACTTATTTTAGAGCCATCTGTGCAAAATAATATTTTCATTATTTATCCCTCTTTTTATATAATATGTATTTTTCACATTAATATATGTTAAAGAAAATTACATTATCTGGTAATCTATATTTTTTTTTGTTATTATGTTTTTAGTTATAGGAATTTTGTTATAATATGGCATCGAATGAAGATATAAAGCAAAAGGTAAACTTGCGTGAGTATAAAAACCTTATTGAGACTATTGCAAAGGTTGAATTTCAAAAATTCTCAAATTCACATTTGATTGATTTACCTGAATTAATCAATATAGGTAATCATACTCTTTATATTTTGTTTAAAAATCATAGTGATGAAGATTACAACAGTACGTATTTGGCTACTGCCATAAAATGGGCTATAAGAAATGAAGTCAGACGCAGATACAAATGGTATTCTTTGAAAAATAGACCGCAAACTGAAGAAGATGATGAAAATTTAAGAGAAGAAGTTTATAAGACTATCCTTTCTATTGAAGAAATGCAGGAGGCTGAAGTTCCGACTCAAATAAAAGCTGAGGATAAGACTCCTGAAGAGTCAATTGAGCTTACTGAACTCAAGGCTGAGATTATAGAATCAATGAAAAAGCTTCCTCCCAGAGAAAGAGAATTAATTGATTCAAAATTCTTTAAAGAAAAAAAACTTAGAGAGATTGCTGATGAGTTTAATATTTCTCAATCGAGAATTTCTCGCATTATTCAATCAGGTTTAGATAAAATAAAGAGGGATTTAAAAAGACAGGGGATAATTTAGTGAAAACAATTTTTGAAAAGACTAACGGGGTTCAAGGAGTATTACTGACAGACGAAAAAGAAGATTTGAGTTTTATTGATAAGAAGTTTGTGAGAAAATCTCAAATTGGTTTGCCTCAAGTAGGTGAATTAGACGCAATGCGTCATTACAAAGAACTTTCTGATAAAAATTTTTGTATTGAAAAAGGCTTTTATCCTTTAGGCTCTTGTACAATGAAATATAATCCGAAGGTAAATGAACTTTTGGCGAGTCTGGAAGGCTTTTCAAGTTTACATCCCGAAGTCGATGATGAAGATTGCCAAGGTGCGTTAGAACTGATGTATAAATTACAAGAGGCATTAAAAGTAATTACAGGGATGGATGCTGTAACATTGCAGCCTGCGGCCGGCGCTCATGGTGAATTGACAGGCATGATGGTAATAAAAAAATATTTTGAGGTAAAAGGTGAAAATCGTAAAAAAGTCATTATACCTGATTCTGCTCATGGCACAAATCCGGCGAGTGCACATTTATGCGGATTTGATATAATATCAGTTAAATCAAACGAAAAAGGACAAGTTGATATTGAAGAGCTAAAAAAACTTTTGGATAGTGATGTAGCGGCTATAATGATGACAAATCCTAATACGTTGGGTATTTTTGAAGAAAATGTTTTGGAAATTTCAAATTTAATGCATGATAACGGATCGCTTCTGTATTACGACGGGGCAAACTTTAATGCTATTATGGGGTATACAAATCCTAAATTAATGGGATTTGATGTTGTTCATTTAAATTTACACAAAACATTTTCAACTCCTCATGGTGGTGGCGGTCCGGGTGCAGGGCCTGTTTGTGTTGTGGGAAATTTAAAAGAGATGCTTCCGGCACCTGTTATTGCGTATGACGGTGAAAAATATTATAGGAATTATAATCTTAAAAATTCAATAGGTAGTGTTAAAGGATTTTTTGGAAACTTTGGAGTTTTGGTCAGGGCTTATGCCTATATATTAATGATGGGTAAAAATCTTAAAGAAGCCAGCGAAAATGCCGTGTTAAATGCAAACTATTTAAAAGAAAAATTAAAAGGTGCTTACCTTCTTCCGTTTGATGAGCCGTGTATGCATGAATTTGTTCTTTCCGGTGAAAAACAAAAAGAAGAAAATAATGTATCAACATTGAATATTGCAAAAGCGTTGATGGATGAAAATACTCACCCGCCAACGGTATATTTTCCATTGATTGTTCATGAGGCTATTATGATTGAACCTACGGAAAGTGAAACGAAAGAAGTTCTTGATGATTTTGTAGATGTAATGCTGAAAATTGCCGATGATGCAAAAAATAATCCTGAAAAGGTTATAACAGCACCTCACAGTACACCTGTAAAACGTCTGGACGAAACACTGGCAGCCAGAAAACCTGATTTGAGTTATAAGGGATAAAATGGTAAGAGAAGTTAAAAAAGTAGCATTCCCTCATATGGGGACAGTATCTATAGCTTGGTCTGCGGCACTGAAAAAAATCGGTGTCGAGCCTTTTGTTCCGCCTTATACAAGTAAAAAGACATTGTCTTTGGGGACAAAACATTCTCCTGAAGCTATTTGTATCCCTTACAAGCTTATTCTCGGAAATTTTATTGAAGCTATCGAGGGCGGAACTGATTACGTTGCGATGATTACATCTCCGGGTTGTTGTCGTTTAGGTGAATATGGTAATTGTATTCATAATGCCCTAATTGATTTAGGATACGATGCAAAGTATATAGAAATGCGTTTATATGATGGTTTAAAAGGTATGTATAACTTTTTGAAAGAAGTTAGCGGCAAAAATGACCCTATTTTATTTGCAAGAGCAATTAATATTGGTATCAGGACTATGTTTGTGCTTGATGATTTAGAAAATTTACTATCATATTACAGAGCAAGAGAAATTAATTTTGGAGATGCCGAAAAACACTTTAATAAAGCGTTGGAATTTATTAAATCCGCCAATAATACAAAAGAGTTGAAACAAGCGCGAAAACTGGCTTTTGATGAACTTAAAAAGACAGAGATAGATAAAAACAAAGAAGTTTTGCGTGTAGATGTTACAGGTGAGATTTATTTAGTTTGTGATCCGTTTTCTAACCAAAATATTTTGCGTGAACT
>CAMVQX010000019.1 GCA_947169755.1 uncultured bacterium | reverse complement strand
AAATTATACGAACATTAAAAAGTTTATAAAGAGGGATTTATGTACGATTACATAAGAGGGAATTTAACAGGAAAAACAAATTCATCAAAAGGAGTATTTTTAACGGTTGAAACGGGCGGAATAGGTTATCTTCTGGAAGTAACAAACCGTGACTACTCGGAAGCTAAGAATGGTGAGATAAAAGTTTATACAGTTCTTTTGCACAGAGAAGACAAAATGAGTCTTTGCGGATTTTTACACAAAGAAGATCGGGATATTTTTAATATCTTGACATCAGTTTCAGGTGTAGGTTCAAAAATGGCTCTAACACTTTTAGATGAATTCATATCATCAGAGCTTATCGGCTTTGTAATTGACGGTAATTTTAAAGCACTAACAAGAGCAAAAGGGGTAGGCCCAAAGCTTGCTCAAAAAATTATTTTGGAGCTTAAAGATAAATTAATGAATTACCAAAATTCAGAACCGATTAAAATAGTTTCGGTTAAGCAAGTTGATAATCAAGCACTTGATGATGCTCAGACAGTACTGAATTCTCTTGGTTATGAAAGAAAAGAAATTGAAGATGCCCTGTCAAAAGCTTTGACACAACTGAATAATCCATCAGCCGAAGATATTCTCAAAGAGAGTTTAAAAATACTGTCGTTGTAGCTAATTAAGTATTAATAAAAAAAAGCACTTTCCGAACGGAAAGTGCTTTTCAAATAGATTTTAAAAACTATTTGCCATTAACAATAGTTTTGAACTTTTTACCAGCAGAGAAAGCAGGAACTGTTCTTGCAGGGATTTTAAGTTCTTTACCAGTTTGTGGGTTACGACCCATTCTAGCAGCTCTTTTTCTAGATTCGAATGTACCGAAACCAACCAAAGTAACTTTTTTGCCTTTAGAAACTGTTTTTTCAATAGTTTCAATCCAAGCGCTCAAAACTTCAGAAGCTTCTTTTTGAGTTACTTTTGCTTTTTTTGAAATTTCTTGTACTAATTCTTCTTTGTTCATAATAAAACTCCTTTTCTTTTGTACATGCCTTATTATAGCTAAATATTTTTTAAACGCAAGTATTTTAACGTTTTTTAACATAATTTAGGCAAAAAAACCTTTAAATGGGGGAAATTTTTTACAAAAAGTAATGAAATACACATATTATAGGCATGCAAAATTAGTTTTTGGTATAATATTGTTGAGGAAGATATGAAAGAAAGAATTTTACTTTTTACAATAGTTTTTGGGCTGGGGATTTTTATATATATTTTCCAAAGCTATTTTAATACCGTATGGGGATTGGCGCTTTTGTGCGTTTTAATGTCTATATATGTTATTTTTATGAATCTTTCATACAAACTTAAAAAACGTAAACTTGAAAAATATCCTCAGATTATCAATGAAGATTATAAACCGTATGTAACAGTTATGATACCGGCCCATAATGAAGAAAGTGTTATAACAAATACTGTTGAAAATATATTACAAATGGATTATGAAAACTTTGACATAATTGTTATTGATGACAGAAGTTCTGATAACACGGCGTCGGTCATAAAAAATCTAGAACAAAAATATGATAAAGTTACTGCATTAATTAGAGAAAAAGACGCATTTCCCGGTAAGTCCGCAGTTCTTAATGATGCGTACAAAATTGCAAAAGGTGATGCTATCTTGGTTTTTGATGCTGACGCTACTGTCGAACCCGATTTTCTAAAAAAAATGGTGCCGAACCTTGAACCGAAAGATGTTGGTGCTGTTCAAGCAAGAAAAGTTATCAGAAACAAGGATGTTAATATTCTTACACGATGTCAAAATAATGAATATACAATGGATGCGCACCTTCAAGTGGGTAGAGATTCTGTTAAAGGTGCAGTTGAATTAAGAGGTAACGGAGAACTAATCAAGCGCGAAGCAATTGATGATATAGGCGGTTGGAACAATTATACATTAGTTGATGATCTTGATATGTCCACAAGATTGCATATAAAAGGTTGGGACGTAAGATTTTGTCTTGATGCCATTGTTTATGAAGAAGGTATAATCTATTTAAAACCTCTTTACAGACAGCGAAGAAGGTGGCTTGAAGGAACAATCAGAAGATATTTAGAATATTTTGGTGATATTTTATTTTCAAAAGACATGTCGCTTCGTGCAGGGCTTGATATGATGGTATATATTTCGGAATTCATTATGCCCGGTTGGTTTTTGATGGAAATCTTTATCAGATGCTTTAAAATATTGTTTAAGCAAGCTCCGACTCAAATGCTGTATTCATCAATATTTGTAGGATGTATCATCGGGCTAGGATTTTTCCTTGGTGTAAGATATGCTTTAAGACGGTATGACTTTATGCCAAGGTTTGACGCGGCATTTGAGGCATTTTTCACATCGGTTTACTTGTTTTTGGTGTGGTTTCCCCTAGTTATTTATATCGGATTTAAAATTATGTTTACAAAAAAAGATATGAATTGGGGTAAAACCGCTCATGGTCTTGTTCAGGAAGAAGAGGCGAGTATAAAAGATTTTATAAAGAAAGAATTACAAAAAACACTTGAATACAAAGATAAATTAAAACAAATTTTAGTAGAAAAAGGAGAAAATAATGGAAACAACCATAATTAATGTTAAAGATAAAATCAGGTCAGTAGAAAATTTTCCGAAACAAGGAATAATTTTTCGTGATATAACTACAGCTTTAAAAGACCCTGAAACTTTAAGAATTATGGTTGATTATTTATGCAATCAATTTAAGGATATAAAAATTGATTATGTTGCAGGTATTGAAAGCCGCGGTTTTATATTTGGTATGCCAATGGCTTACAAAATGAATGCAGGGTTCGTTCCTGTAAGAAAACCGAATAAACTGCCTGCAGCTACATATTCTCAAGAATATGAATTAGAATATGGTACAGATAAAATTGAAATTCATAAAGATGCAATTGAAAAAGGTGCAAATGTTCTTATTGTTGATGATTTGTTAGCAACAGGAGGAACTGCTGAAGCCGCTTGCAAACTCATCAAACAAACAGGAGCAAACTTAGTTGGAATAGCCTTTTTGATTGAATTAGAAGCATTAAATGGTCGGGAAAAATTAACAGATGCCCCAAGAGTTGTTTCAATGCTGAAATACTAATTTCTGCTGTATATATCAGCTTTTGAAATTGCCAACGCTTTTGGTTGGTAGCTTTTAAGGTATTCAACAGCCTCAATTGGGGTTTGTGCGATATAATAGAGTTCTTTTGCCGTGTTGCGTGCAAAATTTTGAGCTATCATGCTTTCAAAAAACTCATTTAATTTATTATAAAACCCGTTTGTATTCAATAAAACTATTGGTTTGTTATTATATCCCAGTTGTTTTTGCACTATCATTTCAGTAAATTCTTCTAAGGTGCCAAATCCTCCCGCAAGTGCAACAACAGCATCAGACATTTCATCCATTTTGGCTTTTCTTTCGCGCATACCTTTGGTAACGGTTAATTCTACGCATTCATCTGTAGAAACCCCCATATTATAGAGTTTTTCAGGCATTACTCCAATAATCTTTGCACCATTTTGCTTAACTTTTTCAGCACATGCCCACATCAAACCCAAAGAACTGCCGCCATAAACCATATTAAAACCTGATTTTGAAAGTAAATCTCCGAATTCAGAAGCTTCCTTATAATAAATATCTTCCAAATAATTACAAGAAGATGCGAAAACACAAACATTCTTAATCATCAAAACCGCCACCTATTTTGTAATAATATGAACAATATAATCCTGTTCCTTCATTTGAACAATCTTCTTTTAATGATTCCATACTTTGATTGTATCCGAAAGGCTCAACTCTGCCTTGATCATAGATATTTACACCGAAAATATCTTTTCCCCATCTGTTTGGCGGCAAGCTTCCGTTAATATCAAACATCATAATAAAGAAAAAGTCTGAAACTTTTTCGGTATGAATATCTTTTATCCCCAGAATAGTTTTATTTTCTGCAAAATAAAAATCATCAAAGAAATATTTTTCACCTTTCCAAATTTTCGATCCGTCAAAATATTTAGGTTTATAATGTTTTGGCCTGCTTTCAGTATTAACTCTTAAATAAGGTTTTATTATAGTTAATAATAATTGTTCGCGTTCTTGAGGAGTTTTAGCTCTTTTCATACTTAATATCATATCATCTGTTACATGAGCATTTATAACAGAAAACATATATTCAAGTCTGTTATATTTTTCATTCCATTTGGAAATAAAATTCGCTTGACGAACATTACCGGCAGATAAAGGCAGCAACATCAAAGCCACCCCGACAATGACAAGCAGCAATAGTGAATATTCCATTTTTAAATATCTTTTTTTTGCCATTTTATGCCATATCTATTCGTTTTTTTTCTTCTAAAAGCTTGTCATAAACCCATTCCGGAACGAAATTTTTACCGAGTATTATTTGCCCGTTCATAATATTCGGACAATGGAAATCAGAACCGCCGGTAACGATGAGTCCTAGTCCTTCAGCCATTGATGAAAAATATTCAACGCAGGCCGGAGAATGTTTTCTGTGATAAGCTTCAATCCCTCTTAATCCGTATTGCATAAGTTCTTTTATCAAAGTTTCGGCAATATCAATATCATGCGGATGCGCAATTACAGGGATTCCGCCTGCATCATAAATTATTTCAACCGCATCTTGAGGGGATACTGTTTTTCTTTGAACATAAACCGGAGATTCATCATTTATGTATTTTGCATACGCTTCCATTACACTTGATGTACCGCCTACGTTCGTAATGGCTTTTGCAATATGAGGACGACCGATACTTCCGCCTTCCGCAACTTGTTTTTTTATATCCTCAAATTTGATTTTTATTCCTTCTTTTTTTGACAAAAGTGAAATTATTTCTTTAGTTTGTTTTATGCGGGCTTGTTGTTGAGCCTTTAACATTTCTTTAAAATCGGAATTGTTTACGTCCATAAAATAACCTAAAATATGAACTTCATAATTTTTGTAAAGTGTATTAACTTCAATACCTTGAATGATCTCAAGTTCTTTGCCCGTTTCTTTCAAGTAATTTTTAGCAACCTGATATGACAAAACATTATCATGATCCGTAAGTGCTATTGCCTGAAGCCCGACATCAATTGCAGTGTCTACAATCTTTTCAGGAGAAAATACACCGTCAGAATATAGGGTGTGAATATGCAAATCACTTTTCATTTTCCTCTTCCTTTTTATCTTTATCTGTTAACATAAAAATCTTTTTTATAGCAACAGCATGCCCGCTATTTCTGTTTATTTCAACTTCAACAGCATTAATTTGAACAACATTACCGTCTGCTACTTCATAACGTTCAGGGACAACCGTTGTGAAGCGGTTTAAAGAGGTTTGATATTCCATACCTATAACACTGTCATAAGTGCCGCAAAAACCCGCATCGGTTATATAGCCGGTACCGTTAATGATTTGTTCATCCGCAGTTTGAACGTGAGTATGAGTGCCGAAAAAGGCGCTTACTCCAAACTGTGAACAATATTTTGCAAAACAAATCTTTTCTGCGGTAGCTTCTGCGTGGAAATCAACAACAATTATCGGGGTAACTTCTTTCATACGTTTGATTTCTTCAACGGCATCAGTCCACTGAGAATCGACAGGACTCATGAACACTCGACCTAACAGGTTTATAACACCTATTTTTGTTCCGTCAGCAAGTTCGAAAATCTTGCTTCCCTGTCCTATTGTGCCTTCGGGGTAATTAAAAGGGCGGATAAGTTTATCCGCGCCGTCGATGTAGTTAAAAATTTCTTTTTTATCCCAAATATGGTTGCCCGATGTCATACAATCAACACCATATTCCGATATTTCATTGTAATTCTTTTCTGTAAGTCCATAACCGTGAGATGCGTTTTCAACATTTGCAATAACAAAGTCATATTTAGTTTGCAATGATGATAAATAATCTTTCACGGCAAACCTGCCAGGTCTCCCGACCAGGTCTCCGAAAAAGATTATTTTTATGTTTTCATCATTTTGTGTCATAGTTATTTTGCTATTTCAGTAGTTCTGAATTCTCTAACCACAGTTACTCTGATTTGTCCCGGATAATCCAGTTCGTCCTCAATACGTTTTGCAATATCTCTCGCAAGTTTTTGAGAAGCTAAATCGTCAAATTTTTCTGCTTCAACAATAATTCTAACTTCACGACCTGCCTGAACAGCAAAAGATTGTTTTATACCTTCATAGCTATTTACAATCTCTTCAATTTTTTGTAAACGTTTGATATAAATTTCTAATGTATCACGTCTTGCACCGGGTCTGCCTGCTGAAATTGCATCGGCAACTTTCACTAGTACAGCCTCGATTGTATTGGCAACAACATCATCATGGTGTGCTTCGATTGCATGAATAACTTCAGGCCTTTCACCAAAACGGGTAGCAAGTTCAACACCGAGTTGAATATGAGTGCCTTCTTGAGTTTGATCAACGGCTTTTCCTATATCATGTAAAAGGCCTGCACGTTTTGCAATTTTTTCATTTGCTCCGATTTCAGCGGCAAGCATACCTGCAATATGACCAACTTCCAAAGAATGTTTCAAGACATTTTGTCCGTAACTTGTTCTGTAATACAAACGACCTAATGTTTTGATAAGCTCTTTATTCAAGCCCATAACACCCATTTCAAGTGCTGCATTTTCACCTTCAGTCCAGATTTTTTTATCAATTTCTTCCTGAGCTTTTTCAACCATTTCTTCAATTCTTACAGGGTGGATTCTGCCGTCAACAATAAGTTTTTCTAACGCAAGTTTTGCAATTTCCCGCCTTACGGGATCAAAACTTGATAATACAACAGCTTCCGGAGTATCATCAATAATTAAATCAACGCCGGTCAATGTTTCAAGAGCTCTGATGTTACGACCTTCACGACCGATTATACGACCTTTCATTTCATCATTTGGTAAAGCTACAACAGAAACAGTTGTTTCAACAACCTGTTCTATCATACATCTTTGCATTGTTGATGAAAGAATTTCTTTTGATTTTTCGAGTGAAATTTCTTTTATTTTGGCTTCATTTTCTCTAATCAATTGCATTTGCTCTTGTGCCAAATCGTGCTTCAATTGTTCTAAAAGCATTGTTTTTGCATCTTCTGCAGACATGCCGGAAATTCTTTCCAATTCTGTTGTTTGTTTTTGTACAATTTCCGCTAAATAATCTTCTTTTTCCAATAATTCATCTATCTTTTTCTGAGCTTGCAAATCCTTTTCCGTATATTCTTGAATTTTATCTTCAAGCATATCTTCACGTTTTGCTAATTTTTGTTCTTGTCTTGCAAGTTCTTGACGTCTTTCTCTTTCTTCTTCGTTTAATTTTTCTCTGTCATTTTGCAATTCTTCAATTGCCTTAATTCTGGCCTCTTTTAGGAGCAGTTTTTCTTTTTCTTCAAGCGCCTTTTTGTCCTTTTCTACAGATAAGAGCATTGATTTAGCTTGATTTTGCTGGACAAAAAACGCAGCAGCCGATGCTATTACCGCACAAACCGCAATAATCACAACAAAGTTCATAAAGTACCTTATCTTTCTATTTTTTAATAATACACACAATGCCCGATACATTTAGCCTATCGGGTATTCATATTAAATTTTTAAACGAATATCATTGCATATATTTCCAAAAAATATTATCTACTACATCTGGTCATATTGTATCATGATTTGTATATTTTGTATAGTAGAAAAATTTTTGTTAAGATTAATTTACAAATTTTAGTTTATTATACATTTAAATATAATCATATGTTCTAAACAAAGACCGCTTTCCAACTTTTTCCTCGTTTGCTAAGGCTTTGGCAATGTTCGAATCTTGGCTACAAAGACCTGCTACCAAATTACCGCTTTTGTCACGCTGAAATACATGCACCTTTTGAGCTCTATTACTCTTACAGTTTAATAATTTACCGTCCGAAGAATATGTTTTTGTGCGAGAAAAATCAGCATATCTCATCACGCCGCTAGGCATAACAAAACCATCTGCAAATACATTTGTTGTAATATTAAAAGTTCCGTCGGGATTAATTTCGCGTTCCTTTGCAACTAATAAATATCCCGCCTTATAAATACGTCTGTCATTATACTTTTTAACTCCCACCATTACGCGGTTTTTGGGAGGTTCTATGTCAAAAAATTTTTCAGGAAGAACATACTGTATAACTTTTCCATCTTTTTCCATATCATGAAATACATGACCTGTGTTGCTAATAACCTGACCATTTTCCAAAATCATCTCTTGCATTGATTTTGTTTTGATATTTGTAAAGTAGTTATAAACTTTGATTTCCTTATAAATATAAGACGGGCTTTTATCGTCCGGTAAAATTGAAACTTTTTTATAGAGTTCACCACTTTTAATTGCGGTTAGGATAGTTTCACCACTAGCTTCAGTCTTTTTAAACAGTTTGATACCCTTCCCGTTTTTACCGAGATATTTTCCATAGCGCATACTTAATTCAGATATTGGTGAAATTGTCGGCATAAATTTTCCTCAATTATGAAAAAAACAAACATATTTTTTTTTGCTAGTGAAATTTAAATTTTTAATAGATTTTATTGGCTTAATTTTAGCAATGTGCTACAATATATTCAACGGAGGAGAGAAAATGAATATTAGAATTGTTGAAAATGCCAGAGAACTAAACACTGAAGTTCTTGTTTTGGGAAAATTTGAAAATGAAAACACTTCAATTGATCTGGTCAACAGATTTGTTATTGAAAAAGATAATTTTGAAGGGAAATTGGGGCAAACATATGTAATTCACACCTTAGGACAAATGCAAGCTGACAAAATATTGGTTGTTGGACTTGGAAAACGTGAAGAATTCAACCAAAACAAGATGCTCCAAGTTGTTTCTAAAGCAGTAAAAAAATTGAATCAAATCAAAGCTAAAAGAGCAGCTTTTGATTTTGGAAAAGAATATGGTAAATCAGCAATAATAGGCGCTATGATTGCCGATTACGCTTATGATAAATATAAATCAGAAAAAGCGCATCACCTTGAAGAAATTTATTTTTCAGGGATTTCTGAGGGAGAATTGAACGAGGGTATTTTGTTTGGTGAAGCAATGAAATTTACAAGAGATTTGGCAAATACACCTGCACAAATTGCAACACCTGCAAAATTGGCTGAAATCGCACAACAAATTGACGGTATTGAAACAAGAATTTATGACAAACCGGAAATTGAGCAAATGGGAATGGGGGCATATTTAGCAGTAGGACAGGGCAGTGCAAATCCGCCAAAATTTATCCATATGAAATATTATGCACAAAATCCTAAAAAACGCATTGCAATTATCGGTAAAGGTATCTGTTTTGACTCAGGCGGATTAGATCTGAAACCTGCATCATCTATGCTCACAATGAAAGATGATATGTCAGGCGCTGCTTGCGTACTTGGAGTTATGGCAGCAATTGCAAAACTCAGACCTGAAGTTGAAGTCCACGGTATAATCGCAGCTTGCGAAAATATGCCGTCAGGCTCATCGTACAAACCGGGCGATATTTTAACAGCTAAAAACGGTAAAACAATTGAAGTTGACAATACTGATGCCGAAGGTAGATTGACTCTTGCAGATGCCCTTTGTTACGCTTGCGACTTAGGTGTTGATGAAGTTATTGATATTGCAACACTAACAGGAGCTTGTGTTGTAGCTTTAGGTACAATTACGTCAGGCATTATGGGAAATAACAAAGAGTTGATTTCAGATCTTATCCAAACGGCAGATGCTTCAGGTGAAAAATTCTGGGAACTTCCAATGTTCAAAGAATATTTCAACAGTTTAAAATCTGACATAGCTGATATGAAAAATACCGGCGCAAGACAAGGCGGCGCAATGGCAGCCGGACTATTCTTGAAAGAATTTGTTACAGACAGTGTAAAATGGGCGCATATTGATATTGCAGGAACTGCTTATCTTGAGAAACCGCAAGGTGAGTTCATTGCAGGTGCAACAGGAGCAGGCGTAAGGACTTTACTAAACTATATAATCAAATAAATTGAAAGCGGGATTAAATTCCCGCTTTTGTTTTGAAATACTCTTCCAATCCGTCAGCAATAGCTTTTGCATACTGTTTTTGAAAATCCTCGGATATAAGTTTTGAATTGTCCTCAGGATTAATTAGGTATGCTGTTTCAATTAAAATACTTAAAGCATTAGTGTTTCTCACAACTGCAAAACTTGCCTGTCGAACTTTATCATTATTCAACCCCAATTCTGATATGATTTTATTTATTATCACGTCAGCAAGAGGTTTTGACTGATTGTAATAGTAATAAATACTTGTTCCGCTGTGTTCATTAGGGTCTAGCCCGTCGGGAAGAGCATTGCCGTGAATACTGATAAACACTTCAGCACCGTTATAATTCGCAATGTCAACTCTTTCTTGCAATCCTACATACGAATCATCAGAACGAGTCATAACAGGATCAGCTCCCCGTTTTAAAAGCTCTGTTTCCAAATATTTCGCAATTTTTAGGGTAATATCTTTTTCTTTATCTCCCAAACATCCTATTGCTCCGGCTTCGTATCCGCCATGACCAGCATCTATTGCAATAACATGATTTTTCAACGGTTTTTTAGGATTCACAGTTTGAGGTTTTCTAATCTTCCAAATAAAATCGTTACCTATATATTCTCCGCTGTATCCTGCAAGTTTTTCATATTCAAATTCTTTTGTGAAAATTACATCATCTTTTATATTAAAAAGTCTTAATACGAGAGGTTTCCCTTCTATTATGTCAAACGGAACTTTTTTATCTAGGTGAAAAACATATCTGTAATATTTATCATCTTCGCTATATTCATATCCTGATATAACTGCTGGTTGATTTTCATAATTTTCACAAAATTTGACATTTGTTTTTGCAATCCAGCCAAACTTTTCATTTCCTAAAACAACCCTGTAGAAACCACCTTTTTCACCGTCAATATTCAAAAGAACATTACGCTGCAAATGTGCCATTCTGTTAATTCCGGCATTAACCGGAGTTGAACGTAAAGGCGCATGTTCAGATACTACATAAACAGGTTTTACCTTGTCATACTGAATAAATTTCACCGGCATAAAATAGGAAGCTTTTATAACCGGTTTATTGACTGTATAAATTTTCTTTTCATCACCGGATTGCAAAACAAAAGTATTTTGCCCCTCCTTGAGCGGAACAACATATGCAAATCCGCCCGATGGGTGGATTTTTACATCACTTCCGTTAACCTTTAATGGTGTTTTTGATGCACCGATAAAAAATGTGGATTTTGCATTTATTGTAACATTCGTTTGCTTAGGATAGACAATATCAAATGCAAAACATTTATTTGCGGTTAATATTAACGTTAATAAAAATAATAATTTTCTCATGACATTATTATAGTATAAACCTTAAAATTAATTAATATTTTCCACTTTTTGTAAACCTTATGATAAAATTAAAAAATAGGGAGAAGGACTTTGAAAAAGAGATTACCTCAAGATATTAACGAGTTTGAAAAGCGAAGCCGAACTTTTGATAAAGTCATTGGAGTTTTGCATATATTTTTTATCGTTTTTATGGTATTGTTGGTAATTTACTTATTTTTTATACAAGTTATTGATGTAAAAAATTACAGAGCCAAAGCAAAAACCCAACGTGTCGGAAGAATCTTTTCAATACGTGGTGATATCTATGACAGAAACGGTTTTAAACTTGCAACTGATAAAATATACTCTGATGTATATGCACACCCGAAAGATTACGATCATACCCCTGAAGAATTAGCAGAAATGCTTTCTCCGATATTAAAAATCCCGCAAAATCAACTTGTTCAAAAACTAAGAAAACCCGGGCCGGTAATAACATTAAAGAAAGATATTGACCGTAATACAACAAAAGAAATATCCAAACTTCATTTGAGAGAAATAAGTTTAGGAAAGAAAAATACAAGAGAATATCCACAAGGTACACTGGCAGCACACGTGTTAGGATATTATAATTTTGATGCCGATACCGCAAACGGAGTTGAATATACTGCAAAAGACAGGCTTGAACATATTGAAAATACTGTCAGCTTCCAAAAGACCAGAGACGGGAAAATAATATACGATTTTTCAACCGACCCTGTAGCTACAACAACAAACCCAAAAGGCGAAGACATTACTTTAACTATTGATGCGGCAATTCAACATATTTGTGAAAAAGAAATAGAAAAGATGGTAACTGAAACCCGGGCAGACAGAGGCACAGTTATTGTAATGAACCCCAAAAACGGGGAAATTTTAGCTTATGCAGTTTATCCGTATTTTGATCCAAACAATTATAAAACCGCTACTTCTCAGCAATTAAAAAATTGGACGCTTACAGATGTTTTTGCACCGGGTTCAACTTTCAAAACAATTACCGTAGCAAGTGCTTTAGATCTCGGAAAAATTAACGCAAATTCAACTGTTCTTGATACCGGTAAAATCAAAGTCGGCAATTGGGAAATTAAAAACCACGACTATCACATACGTCCATATCCGGGAAATATAACATTAGAATATTTATTTGAACATTCCAGTAACGTGGGAGCTGTTAAAGTCGCTTGGACTATGACTCCTTCTGAATTTTACGGAGTACTTAAAAAATTCGGTTACGGGTCTAAAACCGGAATAGATTTACCGGGAGAGTCTTCAGGGCTTTTACCTTCTTGGGAACATTGGGACCACACATTCCATGCGACTGCCGGATACGGTTACGGAACTTCAGTTACTGCAATTCAAATGATTTCAGCAGTTCAAGCTTTAGCTAACAAAGGAGTCAGGGTAACTCCGCACGTTATAAAATATTCACAAGAGGAATACGATAATAAAATTCATTATACTCAGGCAATAAAACCTGAAACTGCGCAAACTGTAACTAAGCTGCTTGTAAAAAGTATTGAAAATAGTGAATCCGTAGTCAAAATGGACAAATATCTTGTTGCCGAAAAAACAGGAACTTCCAGAAAGGTCAACCCGAACGGCAGAGGGTATTCTCCATTTCTTTATACATCTTCAATTGGATATCTGCCTGCATCAGATCCTCAAGCTCTGATTTATGTAATGGTAGACAGTCCAAAAGAAGGTGCGATATGGGGAAGTACGGTTGCAGCACCTGTATTCAAAGAAGTTGCAACTCAAATTGCAAGAATTATGAATTTTAAACCGGATAAAAAACCAGCAAAAACATAGGAGACACAAATGAAACTTGATGAACTTATTGAATATCTTGATTATAAAGATTTGATTAACTTTAAAAATATTGATATTACAGGAATTTCATATAATTCTCAAACTACCAAAAAAGGTGATATTTTTGTATGTTTGGTAGGTGAGCACACTGACGGGCATGAATTTGCTCAAAATGCCATTGATGCAGGTGCTGCAGCCCTTTTGGTAGAGAGGAAAGTTGAAGGAACTAAAATTCCTCAAGTTGTTGTCAAATCGACAAGACATAAGATAGCAGATATCGCAGACAGATTTTATTCAAGTCCTTCTAAAGGAATTAATCTTATAGGAATTACAGGTACTAACGGAAAAACTACAGTAACACATTTAATACAAAAAATATTTGAGGAAAACGGTCAAAAATGTGCACTTATTGGTACTTTAGGTTACAAATTAACTTCTAACGGCGAATACAGAGATGCAAAACATACAACTCCTCAAGCACCAGAGCTTCAAGCGACATTGAGAATGATAAAGGATGTTGAAAAAATTGATAATGTTGTTATGGAAGTAAGTTCTCATGCATTAGATCAGAACCGTGTCGGGGGCTGTCGTTTTAACGGAGCTGTTTTGACTAACTTAACACAAGATCACCTTGATTATCACATTACAATGGATAATTATTTTGAAGCAAAAGCACTTTTGTTCAAACATTTAAATGAAGGTGATTTTGCGGTAATAAATGCCGATGATGAATATGGTGAAAGATTCTTGGGAGTCGTTCCTGACGGTGTCAGAAAATATACATACGGTGTTAAAAATGATGCCGACGTTCAAGCAAAAGATATAAATTTTTCACTAAACGGGGCGGAATTTACTCTTACAGAAAACGGTCAAGAGCATAAAGTAAATCTTCATATGAACGGTATGTTCAGTGTTTATAATGTTTTGGCTGCGGTTACCGCTTCACTTGCAATGGGAATTGACATTGAAGTTGCACTCAAGGCATTAGAAAATGTTCATGGTGTTGCCGGACGATTTGAAGTAGTTGTAAAAAAACCGTTGGTAATCGTTGATTATGCACACACCCCTGACGGATTAGAAAACGTTTTGAAGTCAGCTAGAGAAATAACTCCGCCGGATGGCAAACTCATTTGCCTGTTTGGATGCGGTGGTGACAGAGATGCTACAAAACGTCCTAAAATGGGTGCAATAGCGGAAAAGCTTGCAGATAAAATAGTGATTACAAGTGACAACCCGCGTTCTGAAGATCCGCAAATTATTATAACAGATATTATTGCAGGTTTAAAATCAGTTAATACGGAAGATGTTATTGTAGAACCTGACAGAGGTACGGCAATAGGATTGTTGAAAACAATTGCCAATAATAATGATGTTGTTGTAATTGCAGGCAAAGGACACGAAGATTACCAAATCTTGAAGGACAGAACAATTCACTTTGATGACAGAGAAGAAGCTAAAAAAATCTTTGAAGGAAGCGTAATTTAATGAAAACAAAACTTTTAATAGAACAACATTTTCACGGATGTTTTGGGATTGATTTCAATAAAGCATCTGTTGATGATGTTTTGTATCTTTCTAAAGAGATTTTGAAATACGGTATCGGAGGAATCTTTCCGACTATAGTAACTGATAGCGTTGAAAATACAAAACGCGCAATATCTGTTATAAAAGAAGCTTCGACAAAGCAAACCAAAGATATGGCAAAGATTTTAGGAATTCATCTTGAGGGAATATTTATAAATCCTGAAAAGAAAGGAATACACAATCCTGAACATTTCAAGTTGCCTACTGTTGAAAACTTCAAACTAATTGAAGATGATTTTATAAAAATAGTTACTCTTGCACCGGAACTTGATAATGGTTTAATAAATTACCTGAAAGAGAAAAACATAAAAATTCAGGCAGGGCATTGTGTCGGCGGAGATTTAGACGGTTGTAACGGAGTTACTCATCTTTTTAATGCGATGTCACCAATTACTCATAGGGAAAAATCCACTACACTTTCTGCATTGGTTAATGATGAGATTTACACAGAAATCATAGCTGATGGGGTGCATGTATCAGATGATGCTTTAAAATTAGTGTTCAAAACAAAACCACTCGATAAAGTTATATTAATAAGTGATTGTTTGCCTTGTACAAAGAGTGATTTGAAAGAATTTACTTTTGCGGACGAAAGAGTTTATTATGACGGAATCAAAGCTACCTCAAAAGAAGGTACTCTTGCAGGAAGTACAACCCTTTTACCCGATATAATAAAACGTTTGGCAAATGCCGGATTGTTTACCCCTGAATATATAAATAACCCATATAAATACCACAACATCGATCTGAATGGTTCTATCGAATGGGATACTAATTGGAATATTTTAAAAGTTAACATATAAAACTTAATATTTATTTATATTTTGGCAAAAATATTTCTTTTCCCTTTTTTGTAACAAAGATAAATTCAAATGAATCAGAGAAAGGTAGACGATATTTGTTATGCAAGGAAGGATAGTCACCCCATTAGGGACAAAGATATATAGAAATTCAAAGATAAGATTTATTGATTTGGGTAATCAAAATAAGTTTCGTATAAGTACAGGAGTACAAGGTATAATAAGCCATAATACCGGAAATTTTGATATTTACTTAAAACCAATAAGCACAAGTAAAGCTTGTAAGTTAGATTCTTGTTACATTTCGGGTCCGAAAAAATATTTAAAAGCGGTTCTTGCAGAACTGATTAATACAACAAAATGTTATAGTTATACAGGAAATCCTGCAGAAGCCGTTTTAGAATCTTTTTCACGCGGTATTGATATAAAAAATCCAGAATTGCTTGATAAAATTTCTGTACTTCCAATTTTTAAAAAATAGTAAGTTAGATTATTCAACAAAAATATTTATCATTGGCATAGTATTAAACCCTTTTTATAATGTGCATGAAGAGACTCTCTTGCATCGTAGGCGAGCAACACGAGCCGTACGAGGCAGGATACCCTTTAGGGCAGAACTTCAGTTTGTTGCGAAAATCAAGAGCAACAAACTTGAGTGAGAGGTCTATCTCCAAATAAAAACAGGGTATAGTAAATACCCTGTTTTTATTTGGGCATGAAGAGACTCGTCTTGCTCGTTCGCGTTTAACGGCAATTCCGAGTTTTGTCAAAAGCCCTTCGGCTTTTGACAAAACTCTCCAGCCTCAGCTCACTCGCGCCGAACTCCCAAAAAAGGGTTCTCATCACGCTCTATACACAAAATAGCAGGGTATAACATATGTTATACCCTGCTATTTGGGCATGAAGAGACTCGAACTCCCACGCGTTAGCACTAGTTCCTAAGACTAGCGTGTCTACCATTCCACCACATGCCCATATTCATTTGTCAAAGACCTATCGGTCTTGAGCGTGTCTACCCCTCTCACAAATCGATACTTAATCGATTTGTTCGGCAGAGTACCACATGCCCATATTCATTTGTCAAAGACCTATCGGTCTTGAGCGTGTCTACCCCTCTCACAAATCGATACTTAATCGATTTGTTCGGCAGAGTACCACATGCCCATATTCATTTGTCAAAGACCTATCGGTCTTGAGCGTGTCTACCCCTCTCACAAATCGATACTTAATCGATTTGTTCGGCAGAGTACCACATGCCCATATTCATTTGTCAAAGACCTATCGGTCTTGAGCGTGTCTACCC
>CAMVQX010000018.1 GCA_947169755.1 uncultured bacterium | reverse complement strand
GAACATACAACGGAGTACCGTATTTTTCAGCTAATTCAACTGTATCACAACCGCCAATTTCAATATTACCTACAGAATTAATTTTTGTTGTTAATGGTTTAATATTTTGATTTGTACTATTCATATTATATTTAGAATAACATAACTTTAAAAAAAATAAAATCATAATAATGTTGTATCTTGCCCAAATTTAAATATTGTTTTATGCTATATGTATGATAAAACAGCTAAGGATTAAAGATTACATATTAATTGATGAATTAACTGCCAATTTCCATAACGGTTTGAATGTAATAACCGGAGAAACAGGTGCTGGAAAAAGTATACTAATTAATGCAATTGACATTGCATTTGCATCCAGAGTTTCCAAAGATGTAATAAAAACAGGCAAAGAAAAAGCTGTTATTGAACTTGTTATTGAAAACACAAAGCATGATTTATCTAAAATTTTTGATGAAAACGGAATTGATAACTTTGGCAATGAAATCGTATTGACAAAAGAGATAAGTGTGAATGGCGTCAGGTCACGTATTAACGGAACTCTGGTAAATCAAGACTTTATACGACAGTTAAAAAATTATTTTCTGGATATTCATTCACAACACGAAACATATACACTGCTTCAGCCAAAATACCATATAAATTTGCTCGATAACTACGCAAAAGATTCGTACGGCGCTAAACTAAACTCATACAAAGAAGAATTTAGAAATTACCAAAAACTTTTATCTGACTTGGAAAATCTTAAAAATGCTTCAAACATAACTGAGGACAAAATTGAATTTTTAAAATTTCAAATAAATGAAATTGAAAGTGCCAATATAACATCATCGACTGAAGATGAAGAACTGCAAAAAGAATTGGAAGTACTGGAAAATGCGGAAAAGTTAAAAGAATTAACAGGTTCATCATACTGGGCAATAAATGGTGATGATGGCTCTATCTTAGATGGCTTAAATAAAATTAAGCAAAATATTTCAAAAGCGGCTTCATTCGATAGCAATCTTGAAAATTTAGATCAAAATTTTGCCGATATAATTGAAAATTTAAAAGATACTGCAAGTGAACTTAGAGAATACAGTCAGGGACTTGAAAATGACACAGAAAGACTTAATGAAATTCAAGAAAGACTTTACTTGCTGGACAAACTTAAACATAAATACGGCGGCTCACTGGAAAACGTACTTGAAACATTAGATAATTTATCAAAAGAATTGAATACTATTGAATTTTCGACACAAAATATTGATGAACTTGAAATTAAAATATCTCAAAAACGCACCGAGTTAGAACATACCGCAAAAGAAATAAGTGAAAGCAGAAAAAGCTATGCGGAAGTTCTTTCCTCATTAATTCAGGATAAATTGGAACAACTGGAGCTTCCAAAATCAAGATTTAAAATAAATGTTTCAAATAAAGAATTAAGTACTGACGGTTGTGATGATGTTGAATTTTTGATTTCAACAAATATATCTGAAGATTTGAAACCGCTTGCAAAAGTTGCATCAGGCGGTGAAATTTCACGAGTAATGCTTGCAATAAAATCAATCTTTGCGCAGAGCGATGATATAAACACAGTTATTTTTGATGAAATTGATACAGGCATCTCAGGCAAGGCTTCTCAAAGTGTTGCTGATGAGATTGTAGAGCTTGCAAAATACCATCAGATTATCTTGATTACGCATCAGGCAATAATAGCTTCAAAAGCCGACAAGCATTTCTATGTAAGAAAATCTCAAAACAATGAAACTCAAGTTGAAGTGTATGTTTTAACCGGAGACAATAGAATAAAAGCGCTTGCAGAACTTGCCGGCGGCGAAATTAATGAGCAATCCGTAGAATTTGCAAGATCTCTTATTCTAAACTGAATATTAATTTCCTACAAAGTCTCTAAAATGTTGAAATTCCTTTTTATTGCGCATTCTTGTTAATGCGCTATCTTCAAGTTGCCTTATTCTTTCTTTTGAATAACCCATTAGTTTACCTAATTGTTCCAACGTTTTTTGAGATTCTCCGTTTATTCCGAATCTGCACGAAATTATCTTCTTTTCGCGCTCAGGTAAAGTTGAGAGTAATTCCTCAATACTTCCGGACAATAAATTATTTTTCACATGTTCTTCAGGTGAGTTGTAGGATTTGTCTTCAATATAATCCCCAACATTCAAATCATCAGTAACAGGCGTTTCCAGACTAATAGGTTCTTTAATAATTGCCTTTTTAATAGCATTTAACTGTTTCAAAGGTATTTGAAGTCTATCACAAACCTCCGAATCTGAGGGTTCTCTTCCTAATTCAAAAGACAAAACAGTAAGAATTTTTTTATATTTTCGAATCTTATCAGTCATGTGAACAGGAATTCTTATCGTGCGAGAATTATTTGATATAGCACGAATAATTGTCTGTTTTATCCACCAAGTCGCATAAGTTGAAAATTTAAAATTTTTTGAATAATCAAATCGTTCTGCAGCCTTTATTAAACCGAGTGAGCCTTCTTGGACCAAGTCCATAAACAAAACTCCCTGACCGATATACTTTTTTGCAATACTTACAACCAGTCTTAAATTTGCTTGAACAAGTTTTCGTTTTGCAATGTCGGCTTCTGAATTTGAGCCATTTTTTATTTTTTTACCCAACTCTTTTTCTTGAGTAAAAGTCAAAAGTTTAACCTTACCTATATCTTTTAAATACATCTGCAAAATATCATCATCATTAGCTATCGAATTAAAAGTTTTAGGCTCTGCTTCATCATCCATACTAATAGTTTCAACAGATTCCACTATTTTATTGTGCAAATCCTCATACAAATCTTCCCCACAGTACATTTTATTTCCTCCAAAATAATCTTGTTATCTTAGACGAAGATTTTTGAGTTTTGTTGCATACATAATTAAAATTTAAAACTGCCCAAACAAACTGTAGCTTTTTTATCGCCATGCGATACCGGAAAGTCCTTTATTAAAGGAACACTCAAATTCTGACATATTTCAACAAACAATTCATCTAGCCACTGTTTATTATCAACATCCAAGAAGTCGCCCAAATAAACAGATTTAATATTTTTCTTAAACTGGCGGATATTTAGCAATTGAGTCATCATTTTATCAATTTTATAAACAGGCTCGTTTAAATCTTCTACAAAAAAGTCAAATTTGTAATCGGGTATAAAATCTTGTCCGCACAAAGAAACAAGAGTTGAAAGGTTTCCGCCCCAAAAATTCCCTTGATAATCAAATTTATCATTCATTACAGCATCAAAAAATTTTTCAATTGTATATATGTTTTGATTTTCAATGCCAAAATCGCTCATAATCATCGGCCCTGAATATGTTATAAGCCCCGCACATTTTAAAAACATTACGTTTAGCGCAGTAATATCTGAATATCCGCAAAATATTTTCGGGTTTTTTCTGATTATACTGTAATCAATTTTATCCAAAAGTCTAATTGCACCATACCCGCCGCGCAAAGCAATTATTGCATTAACAGATTCATCGAGAAACATATCATGCAGAGCATTAACACGTTCTTCGTCAGTGCCTGCCATATATCTGTACTTTGAATAGACATTATTACTTAATTTTACTTTAAAGCCTTTATCTTCAAAAAACTCAACAGCACGCTTAAGATTTGAATCATCATCTATAGCACCGGAAACAGCCAATATTCCTATTGTATCTCCCCGTTTTAACAATGGCGGTTTAATTAAGTTCATAATCTATCCTTTTTTGCATAAGTTCTGATATAATATTATCATGAATTATATACCTTTGTACAGAAAATATCGTCCGCAAAAACTTGAAGAAGTTGTGGGACAAGAGCATATAAAAAAAGCTTTAAGAAATGCTATTGAATTAAATAAAATTTCTCACGCTTATCTTTTTACAGGTCCGAGAGGTACTGGTAAAACTTCTACTGCCAGAATTTTTGCAAAATCTCTAAACTGTAAAGAAGGTCCTACAATAAATCCTTGCGGTGTCTGTGAAAATTGTGTCGATATAACAAATTCAACCCCAATGGATGTTATAGAAATTGATGCTGCAAGTAACAGAAAAGTTGAAGATGCGCAAAATATTTTGGAAAAGGTGATGTATGCTCCCGTAAACAGCAGATATAAGATTTACATAATAGACGAAGTTCATATGCTGTCAACTACGGCTTTTAATGCATTATTAAAAACATTAGAAGAACCGCCGAAAAATGTAATCTTTATACTTGCGACAACTGAAGTACACAAAGTTTTGGATACAATAAAAAGCCGCTGTCAAAGATTTGATTTCAAACGTATTACAACTGAAGATATTGTAAAACATCTTAGATATATTTCTGACAAAGAAGGTATAAAAATCACAGATGATGCGCTGTATACGATTGCTAAGAATTCTGCAGGCGGAATGCGAGACAGTATTGCATTGTTAGATCAACTAAGTGTTTTGGGTGATGATATTACAACAGAAGATATAAATAATTTGCTTGGCAGATTATCATTTGATACATTGAATAATCTTTCGGACAAAATTGTTAATTCTAAACCACAGGAAGCTTTAGAAATACTTGAAAATATATATAATAATGGCAATGAACCTGTCCAAATAATGTCTAATCTTATGGACTATTTGAAGAATCTTTTAATTGCAAAAAATTGTTCTAAGGATATAGCTTTTGAACTTACACAAGCAAACGATGCTCAGCTTGAACTTTTGCAGAAACAATGCGAAAATATTGAAACTCATCAAATAATGTTTTTGATTGACAAATGTTCTGAATATATAAAAGAATTGAAATTAACAAATAATCCGCGATTATGGTTGGAAGTAGGCATAATAGACTTGGCAAACTTAACAGAAAATACAAAACTTGCAGAACTTCAAAACAGATTGACAAGATTAGAAGGCGGAGCAGTTGAGGTAAAACCATTAAAAACACAACCTGTTACCAAACCTGAGATTCACGTCAAACCCGAATTATTAAAAGAAAAAACACCAACGAAACAAGAAAAAGCCGAAACGATTAAAGAAGAACAGCCAAAATTACAACCGGTTGAAGCTGCTACAAAAGAAGAAAAACTTTCAAATAACGAAGATTTTTCCCCTATGCCTAAATCAAGACCTATAGACGGTGCAGACTTACACAAATTATGGGAACAATTGCTTGCAGCCCTTTCAAGTGCTCCGACTCGTGCTCTTTTGATTCAGTGGGCTACACCTGTTAAGATTTCGCCGGAAGAAACTGTAATTTCTATGAAAAGTGAAATTTTCATGAAACAAGTTCAATCGGGCACAAAAAATCAGGCAATCATAGCTGCAGTTGATGCATTATTCAACCAAACAGGTTCAAATGTAATAATACGACTTCCGCAAGCAGGTGATGAAGTGGTTGAACAGCCAAAAGTTGATGTAAAGCAGCAGCCTAAACCAAGGCCAAAGCCTATAGAAGCACCTGAATTAGACCAGGAAGAAGTTGAAGAATTAAAATCTGAAGTTAAACAGCCTGAAACAGTAGTAAAAGATGCTGAAAAATTGGCAGCTTCAATGCATTCAGATAATGTAAATATGGTCATTGACCTTTTTGACGGAAAAGTTATTGAATAGCATAGTAAGTTATTAAAACGTCATTTCCAAACATTTCAGTTGCTTGAATTGTAAAATTTTTACATTCTGATATTTCTGTTATTTTTCTGTAATCAAAACAAGACAAGGCAGAATTATCACCTGCAATTTTAGGAGCAATGAATTGATAAATTTTATCAACATATTCTAATGCATTGCCGTTCAAATGTCCTCCGGCTTCAATTAAAATACTTTTGATGCCAAGTTCCCAGGCTTTTTCAAACACAAAATTTAAGTCAATTTTATCTTCTTTTATTGGTGCTTTTATAAAATTTACTCCGCCTTCAAACATATCTAACGTTTCATTAAAAAGGTAAATTTCACCGTTTTTATAAATATCTGCTTCTAAATTAGTTTTTAAATTTCTGTCTAAAATTATTTTTTTCTTATGAATCATTTTGGGATTATCTTTTAGAATAGTTGAAGATGTTGTCAGAATTGCATCATATCTGTTCCTAATTTTCTTAACTTCTTCTCGGGCTATTTCTGATGTTATCCATTTAGATGAACCGGAACTTGTTGCAATTTTTCCATCTAGTGTGGTGGCTGTTTTTAAAGCGATAAATGGCTTATTTTCAGTCATATTTTTTATAAAAATCTCATTAAGTTTTTTACATTCATCTTCTAAAACACCTTCAACAACCTCAATTCCGGCATCTTGAAGTTTTTGAATTCCGGAGACTTTCGGATTAACATCGCGCATACCTAAAACAACTTTTTTTATTCCACGTTCAATAATCAAATCAGTGCATGGCGGAGTTTTGCCAAAATGTGAGCAGGGTTCTAGATTTACAATCAATGTTCCGTCTTTTTCTTCACCGTTAGAGAGTTTTAAAAGTGCATCACGTTCAGCATGATTTTGCCCGTATTTCGCATGAAAACCTGTTGAAATTTGATTGTCATCTTTATCCAATACGACACAGCCGACAAGCGGATTAGGAGAGACATTTCCTTCTCCGTTTTTGGCCAATTGTATACAGATGTTCATATATTTTTCGTAATCCATATTTATATTGTATAATAAAATTAAAAATAAGAAGGAGGCAAATTTATGGATTTAAAGTACATAGGGCACAGTGCATTTGAGATTAAGTTAACTAACAACTCAATTATGATTGACCCTTATATTAACAACAATCAAAATTACAATTGGCACGAAGCAAATATCACTGATATTTTCGTAACACACGGACATGGTGATCATTTAGGTGATGCAATTGAAATTGCAAAAGAAAAAGATGCAACAATTACAGCGGTGTTTGAACTTGCAAAATATTGTGAACAACAAGGTTGCAAAGTAAAACCGATAGGTTTAGGCGGTTGGATTAATTATGATTGGGGTCGCGTAGTATTTGTTCCGGCATTCCATTCAAATTCATTACCTGACGGAAGATATGGCGGTTCTGCTGCTGGTGTTGTAATTGATACAGAAAACGTAAGAATTTATCACGCAGGCGATACTGCATTAACAAACGAAATGAAGACTATTAAAGAATTGTATCGTCCTAATATCGCAATGTTACCGATTGGCGGACATTATACAATGGATGCAGAACATGCAGCCGTTGCAGCACATTGGTTGGGTGCACAAACAGTTATTCCGATGCATTACAACACATTCCCTGAAATTCAGGCAGATGTTCAAAAATTTATGCAGCTTGTTCAGATTAACAATTCAAATTGTGTAGTATTGGATCCAAGCAAAGTTCAATAACAGTTTTTTGTAATACATAAAAAAGACCGATTTCTCGGTCTTTTTTTATTATATGTGTAAAAATTATGACGATTAAGCTTGAGTTTCTTGTGGTGCTTCTGCCGGTTTGCCGCTGAGCATATAGCCTGCAATCAAACCTACTGCTGCGGCAGCTGCTGCTGCAATCCAAGCAGTCTTAGCACTGTGTTCTTTCTTGAACAATGATTGGATTTTTTCGAATGCTTGTTTAATTTCTTCTTTACCTTTTAACTCATTCATTTTTTCAGTAGCTTTTTCACCAGCTTTATCAAATCCTTCTACAATAGACTTTGTAGTAGCATCTTCAGAACTTCTCAAGGATGTCGTTTTAGCTTTACGTAAAGCAACTTTAGCTTCTCTATATTCTGTAGCTTCAGTTGAATCTTTTAAAGCTCTCTTTGCTTTTGCAACATCTGCTTTAGTTGCATTCTTGATATCTGTTACTTTTGCAGATTCTTCTTTGCCTTCATTAATTTTTTCTAAGATTTTATTAAGGTATGCATCTTTTTTAGCATTGAATGTTGTAACAGCTTCTGCATCAGCAGCTAATGGCTCAATAGTTATAGCCTGACTATATGCTGTTCTAGCATCGTTTTTAACCTTTGCGACTTGTTTTCTTGCGTCAGCAATCGTATCTGCTGCGGTTTTTACTTCGCCTTCAGCATCTTTTGTAGCTGCTTCAAACTTGTCATTCGGCATTGCAAATACCTTGTCTAAATCAGGACGTTTATTTGTAGCTAAATAGCCACCTAAATATCCTAAACCACCACCTACTACACCAGTACCTATTGCGGCACCAACTGAGTGCTGGGTTCTTTGTTGTTGGTCTACACCATTTACTGCTTCTACTGCCATAATTTTCTACCTTTCATTTAAAATTAATACACACTTTATATTTATATTAACACTTGGGCAAAATTTTTATTGCCTTTTTTTATCAAAATATTAAGAAATATTACAAAAATTGTTCATGTTGAGTATTGTGTTATATGGTTAAAGTATTGTTATAATAACATTATAACAGAATGATTATAAAACAGAAAGGTTAACATGGATATTCTATTTGTTATCGACAGGTTAGAACTAAAATATTTTGAATTTAACAATTTAGTTACAAATTTTTGGATTATCAGAGAATTATTGCTGTCTAATAAAGATGTTTGGATTACAACGATTGATAATTTAAGCCTTAAGTCAGGTATTGCTTATGCTGATTGTTACAAAGCGTTTGAAAATAACGGAAATATTTTTTACGAAAAAGAAATTGAGCAGCGCAAAATTAACGATTTTCAACTCGTTATGTTCAGACCTGATCCTCCTGTTGATAATGATTATATTAATTCTACATATATATTCGATTTTGTTGACAGAGAAAAAACTCTTATCCTAAATGATCCAAAAGCTATTAGAGATTTTAACGAAAAACTTCACGCAGTAAAATT
Source organism: uncultured bacterium (assembly GCA_947169755.1). Taxonomy (GTDB): domain Bacteria; phylum Cyanobacteriota; class Vampirovibrionia; order Gastranaerophilales; family Gastranaerophilaceae; genus Stercorousia. Next base: position 9,126 of record CAMVQX010000018.1, on the reverse strand, counting down.
TAATCACCTAATGCCTGAAAATATCGTAACATCATCAAAAAAAGATATAATGGAATTTTTGAATGAACACAATGAAATTGTTTTAAAACCGCTTAACTGCTGTTTTGGTGCAGGTGTTATGACATTAACCAAAGGCGATAAAAATACGGCTGTAATTATTAATACTATGACTGATAACGGCAAAAGAAAATTGATGGTTCAAAAATATATTGAAAAAGCAAAATTTGGTGACAAGCGCGTTCTATTCTTGGGGGATGAAGTTTTAGATGTGTGTATCCAAAAATTGCCATCAAATGATGATTTTAAATTTAATGACCACTGCGACAACAATATTATAAAAGCAGAACTGACTCCTGAGGAAAAGGCAAACTTTTTGCCTGTAGCAAAAGAAATGAACAAACTGGGGCTTCCGCTTGTCGGACTGGACGTTATTGACGGAAAAATTATAGAAATAAACGTAACAAGCCCCTGTTACTTTATAAAAGAAATTAACCACCATCACGGAGTTCAGCTTGAAAAGAATATTACAGAATTCATTTTAAACAGATGTAAAATTCACAGCGGCTGTCTACTTCACTCGTGAGAATACTTCAACATTAACATCATCAAAAGTGTTTGTATTGAAATAAGCACAAGACGCAACCATAGCCGCATTATCCGTACAATATTTCATTGGTGGTGCAAATACCTTGTAACCTTCATTTTCAAGATTAAATATTTTTTTGCGGATTTCGGAATTTGCAGCTACACCGCCTGCAATAACTACCTGTTTATAACCTGATTTTTCAAGCGCCAATTTCAACTTTTTTAGCAGCGTAGCAGAAACAGTTTCTTGAAAACTTGCGCAGATGTCATTTGTCGGAATTTCACCGTCGAAGGATTTTACCAACCTTAAAACTGCTGTTTTCAGACCGCTAAAACTAAAATTATACCCGTCAACTTTACCTTCAGGCAATTTGAATGCATGCGGGTTACCTTCCTGAGCCAATTTATCGAGTTTAGGGCCTCCCGGATAAGGTAGTCCAATAAGCCTTGCAACTTTATCATAAGCCTCGCCAACAGCATCATCAATGGTTTCACCTAAAATATGCTGTTCACTGTATGATTTAACATCAATAATTTGGGTATGCCCTCCGCTTACCAAAAGTGCCATAAAAGGCGGTTTTAAATCTGTATCTAAATAATTGCCGCACAAATGTGCATTTAAATGATTTACCCCAATAAATGGTTTATCAAATGTAAGCGCAAGAGTTTTTGCTGCATTTAAACCTACAAGCAAGCACCCAACCAATCCCGGGCCAACAGTTGCAGCGAAAGCTGAAATATCATCAGGTTCAATATTTGCATTATCTTTTGCTTGTTTAAAGGCTTCTTCTATAACTATATTAATAGAATCAAGATGTTCTCTGGCAGCAATTTCAGGGATTACCCCGCCAAATTGAGCGTGAGTCTTTATTTGAGATGCAACAACGTTCGCAATAACTTCCCTACCATTTTTGACTATTGCACATGCTGTTTCATCACAGCTTGATTCTATTGCCATTATATAATTGTCATATCCGCTATCGGGGCCAATTTCAACAGATTCTTTTGAATATAATTTGTATTTTGTATTTTTCATAGTATATTTATTATATTACGAAAACTAATAAAACAATACAGATAGGATAATTCCCAGAATAATACTAAGATGAAATTTATCGATAAATCAAAAATCAGAGTTGTATCAGGACGCGGCGGCAACGGAATGGTTGCATGGCGCAGAGAAAAATACGTTGACAAAGGTGGTCCCGCAGGCGGTGATGGCGGCAGAGGCGGCGACGTATACTTGATTGCAGATGAAAATATGTCAACATTGATGGATTTTAAACATAAATCTGTATTTAAAGCAAAAGGCGGAGAAAATGGCGGCATAAAAAATATGCACGGCCGCTGCGCAGAAGATTTATATATAAAAGTTCCTGTTGGAACTGTTGTAAAAGATGTAAAAACCGGTAACATCATTGCCGATTTAACTCATCACGAACAAACTGTTCTTGTCGCAAAAGGAGGAAGAGGCGGAAGAGGAAATGCAAGATTCGCCACTGCACAAAAAAGAGCTCCGCAATTTTGTGAACCGGGTGAACCGCCTATTGAGCGTGAATTATTTTTAGAATTGAAGCTTATTGCAGATGTAGGTTTATTAGGGATGCCAAATGCCGGTAAATCAACCTTAATAAGCAGAATAAGTTCAGCGAAACCCAAAATAGCCGATTATCCGTTTACAACGCTTATACCTAATCTTGGAGTAGTTACAAAACGTTCAGGTGACGGGTATGTTGTTGCAGATATTCCGGGATTAATTGAGGGAGCTTCAGAAGGTGTGGGACTCGGACACGACTTTTTACGACACGTTGAAAGATGCCGTTTCCTTTTACATTTGATTGACGGAACAGAAGATAATCCTTACGAAAATTATAAAAAAATTAATTTGGAATTAGAAAAATATTCCGAACGCTTGGCAAATCTCTATCAAATAGTTGTAATTAATAAAATCGATGCTATTGATGAATCAAAAATAGCCGAACTTAAAAAACAATTTGGTTCTGATATATTTATGATTTCTGCTGTAACAGGCGAAAACTTAGACAAACTGCTAGATTTTGTCGGAGAAAAAGTTGATGAAATTCCAAAGCCTGAAACGGAAATTATTGTTGAAGAAGATTTAGGCGCATATAATAATGATGACAGTACATTTGAGATTATCAAAGCTGCAAAAGACACCTATATAATTCAAGGCGGAAAAATTGAGCGTATTGCAGGTGTAACTGATGAACGCAACTCAGAACAAGTTATAAGATTTCAAAATATTTTGAAGGGTATGGGCGTTTTTGATGAATTAACCCAAAAAGGAATCAAAGACGGCGATACAATAATTATCGGACATCTTGAATTCGTTTTCTATGCCGATGAAATGTACGGTTAATTAAACTCTTGTATTTTTATTTTTCATAATATATAATCACTTTATGAAATGTTATAAGGCGAAATGGATATTAACTTCTGCCGATGAAGTTTTGAGGGATATGGCTATTGTTGTTGATGAAGGAAAAATCATCGACATAATTCCAAATTCAGAAGTTAATTTTGAAGAAAAATATGTCAAAGATTTAGGAAATGCCGTAATCACTCCGGGGTTTGTTGATTTGTTAACACAATATCAATTTACTGATATTTTAGACGCAAAACCAGGAGATTTAAAACGCAGACTCAAAAAATTCTTTATGATGTGCGCTTTAAAATACAATTTTGCCGGAGTTGCTCAAGATAATTATTCGAGAAAGTGGGCTGGAATCTTAAGTAACTATTTTACACTCGACAGAAATCAAAAAATTGAATCATTTAAACATGGCGTCATTGAATCTGTAAAAGCAGGTACAACTTGTATTGCTCAAGTTTCAAAAGAATATAAATATTTTGAATTAATAAATAAATTACCAATAAAAAATTATCTCTTCTTTGAGGTCTTTTCCGATAGCAAAGATAACAGCAAAAAAACATTTAAGTCATTGAGAGATAAAGTAGAAGAATATATTTGGCACAAAGGTGAAAATACTCATATTGGTATTATGCTAAATTCAGCTTCAGGCGCTCATAGAAAACTTTGGGAATTGTTTTCAAAATATTGCCGCAAGCATAATATGCTTATGATGACAAGATTTGCTGAATGTCAAGACGAAATGGAATGGCTTGAACATGGATTTTCGGATATTGATATACTTCACAAATTTATGGGGCTTAAAAAAATTAGCCCGTATATTAAAGAACTAACACCTGTACAATACCTTGATAATTTGAAAGTTTTGACTAAAAAAGTACTTGTTGTAAATGCAAATTATGACGAAAAAGATTTAGATGCATTAGCACAAACCGGTGTAAAATTCATATATCAACCGAGATATAGCGAAGAAATTTGTAATAAAAAATTAGAATTTTCTACTGTTCTTGAACATTTTAAAGAAAATTTCGGATTTTCATCACAAAGTTTTTCAAATAATAAAAATTTCAGTCTGTTAAAATTAGCCTCTGAATGTAACAAAGATGGCATTTTAGATACTGTTGAATTAATAAAATATTTGACAATTTATCCTGCAAGAATCCTTAGGTTGGATAATGTAATAGGAACAATCGAAAAAGGAAAAGATGCTGATTTTAACGTATTTAAGCTTATGGACGGCGAGGATTATAACGATATTATAAAACAAGATGTTCCTTATTCTACCTATTCAAAAGGCAGAAAATTAATAAAAAAAGGAGTTGTAAGATTTAGTTTATGACAATAATAAATGATAAATTTTCGGTAAATACTAAAGGAAACACAGACATTGTAGATATTACACAAAAAGTAAAACATACAGTATATGCGCATTCACTTCAAAACGCAGTTGTGCATGTCTATGTTGCAGGGAGTACGGTTTCTGTAACAAATATTGAATTTGAGCCAGGTCTATTAGTCGATTTACCGGAGGCATTAGATAGAATTGCACCTGTGAATAAAGATTATCACCATGATGAGACTTGGCATGATGGAAACGGTTATGCACACGTCAGAGCTTCCATTGTCGGAAATTCAACAATGATACCGTTGATTGATGGGGCGTTACAGCTTGGGCAATGGCAGCAGATTGTATTGGTTGATTTTGACAATAAAGCTCGCACACGTACCGTATATATACAGATTGTTTATTAATTCGCTCTTGTATTTGATTTGTGTTCTTGCTAAAATATTCTAATGAGGAGTATTTAAAATGACACAAAGAGTTTTATTATGTATTATGGATGGCTGGGGAATCAGCCAGAACCACCCCGAATTTGATGCAACTAAACTTGCAAATTCAATTAATGTAGATAAATTAATTAAAGATAATCCATCTATTTCAATACATGCAGACGGCGAGTATGTAGGCCTCCCTGAAGGTCAAATGGGTAACAGTGAAGTCGGACACCTTAATCTTGGCGCAGGCAGGATTGTTTATCAGGATTTGTCTAAAATAAACAGATCAATAAAAGACGGAACATTCTTTAAAAATGAAAGATTTTTGAATGCAATAAATCACGCAAAGAAAAATAATTCTTCATTACATATTTTCGGACTTGTTTCAACCGGCGGAGTGCATTCATCATTAGATCACTTATTGGCATTGATAAAATTAGCCTCTGATGAAGGATTGAAAAAAGTTTATGTACATGCATTTCTTGACGGACGCGATACTCCCCCTCAAAGTGCTTGCACATATCTTCAAAAAGTAGAAGAAGAACTTCAAAAATATAATCTTCCTAAAATTGCGACTATTATCGGAAGATATTACATAATGGACAGAGATAACCGCTGGGAGAGAGTAGAAAAAGGATATAATGCACTTTTATTAGGCGAAGGTGAGCACTCAGCATCAGCTTGCGAAGGTGTAAAAGAATCTTATGTCAGAGGAGATAATGACGAATTTGTTCTTCCGACTGTAATTGGTGGTGATGAGTCGCGTATTAAAGACAATGACGCAATTATTTTCTTTAACTATCGTCCTGATAGAGCAAGAGAAATCTCAAAAGCTTTAAATTTTGAGAATTTTGATGGTTTCAATCGTAAAAAAGTGCTAAAAAATCTTTATTACGTAACTATGACAAAATATAACGAAGATTTTACTTTTCCTGTAGCATTTCCAAAAGAAAAATTAGTTAATATACTGGGTGATGTTTTGGAAGCTAATGGTGTTAAACAATTCAGAACCGCTGAAACCGAAAAATATGCGCACGTTACATTCTTTTTTAACGGGGGAATTGATGAACCACAACCAAATGAAACCCGCGTACTTGTTCCGTCACCCAAAGTCGCTACATACGATTTACAGCCGGAAATGAGTGCACCGGAAGTATGCGAAAACGTATTAAAAGCGGTAAACAATCCTGATTACGGATTTGTGTTAGTTAATTTCGCTAATCCGGATATGGTTGGGCATACCGGTGTAATCGAAGCTGCGACAAAAGCTTGTAAGGTCGTTGATGAATGTGTCGGAAAAATTGCGCAAGCTTGTAAAGAAAATAATGTAGTTATGCTTTTGACAGCAGATCACGGGAACTCAGAAGTAATGGTAAACCCAGATACAGGCAAACCGCAAACTGCACATACAACTAACAAAGTTCCGTTTGTTTTAATTAACGCATCAAAAAATATGCAATTAAAAGAAGACGGTGCTTTATGTGATATCGCCCCGACAATATTGCAATTAATGGGAATAAAACAACCTGTAGAAATGGACGGAAATAGTTTAATTAGGCAATAGATTATGACAAAAAATTTAGATATTGATTTTTCATTTAAAAAGAATAATGTAGATGAGTTGTTTTTTAACCTGTCTGAAAATCCTGAAGGATTTAAAAATAAGGATTTCAGATATACGTTAAGTATGATTTATCAAATTATAGAAGATGAATTTGCAGGTATATTTTTAAGCCCAAATGCACCTGCCCGCAATACTGATTTCTTTTTAGTGAATAATAATGATAAATTGTCATTTTTTGTTACTCCAACCAATAATTTCCAATATTATCTAAAATCTAAAGGTTCATTGTTTAGATTTAAATCCGAAGTGATGGATGATAAAGTTGGATATGCAATGAATTTAGATTTGGTTTTAGACTACTTTGGCGGTTTTGGAAATATAGTTGATTTGGAAGCACTTTCGCCAACATTTATCTATCTAAACAAATTAACCTATTTTGTAATGAAACTGATTGAAAAACTATATTTCATCCCGACAGTGAAAACTCATGGTTCAATGTTCAGGATTGTGTATGAACCGATAATAAACAGCCAACAACTTGCAAGAATAATTAATCAGTTTGAAGAAAATATTCCTGATAATCTGTTTATAAAAGGTGAAAAACCAAAGAATTTTATCAATGATTTTATTTATAACTATTTAAACTATGTTATTTATAAATTCTTATCCATAAAAGCCTACCGATTTAAAGATGTAAAATCCGGAACTTATATGATTAAAGATTTGGAACAGCGTTCTATGATGAAAGGGGCAAATCTTGCCGAGAACTTTGCATCTTGGTTCGATGAACTTTATCTTGGTAAGTATGATATTATACCTTTCTTTAAGATTACAAAACTTGATAATGAGGAAATTTTTAGATTAAAAGTTCATATCAAAGATAGAAAAACCGGTGAAGATGTTTTAATTGATAAATTATATACAGATGAAACTGTTTTTGGCGCAAACTCATCTGATATTGCGAGAATAGTTGAAAAGCAACTTAATTATGCATTACGATATATGCCGGAGTTGGAAACACTGTTTGGAGATGAAGACAAACTTGCACTGGATCTTAATTTAAATGAAGTTTATAAAATTATTACTCAAACTGCATATTATCTTCAAAAGGCGCAGATTGAAGTTATTTTACCTAAAGAATTGACAAATATAGTCGTTCCCAGAGCATCAATAAATACAAAAGTAAAAGCATCAAGAACTAAAGAACTTGCAGATATTTTTAATAACAATACAACAGGGAAAATATCTCTTGATGATATTTTGGATTTTTCATACGAAATTGCAATCGGAAATGAAAAAATGTCTGTTGAAGAGTTTAATAAACTCGTAGAAGGTCAAAACGGATTAATAAAATACAAAAACAAATATGTTCTTGTAGATAAAGATGATACAAAGAAAATCTTTGAACAGATTGCAAAATCAAATCTTAAAACAATGTCAAGAATGGAACTTATTCACGCCGCAATGTCCGGACAAATTGACCAATATGATTTTGATTATGACAGTGCATTTGCTAAAGTTATCCAAGACTTTAATAAACCTGTAAATGTTACAGTCCCGAAAGATTTAAAAGGTGAATTAAGACCGTATCAGGTTACCGGCTTGAAATGGTTATGGACAAATATTTCAAAAGGTTTTGGGGCTTGTATGGCAGATGATATGGGGCTCGGTAAAACAATTCAGGTACTGAGTTTAATTCTCAAAATGAAAGAAGAAAATAAATTGAATAAGCCGGTACTTGTAATTTGTCCTACAACACTAATGGGTAACTGGATTAAAGAAATTCAGACATTTGCCCCATCACTGGATGCCGTAATTTACCACGGTGCTGAAAGACAACTTGATATTAAACACGATGTTATTTTAACAACATATGCAATAATGCGTATAGATGTTGAAGAACTCAAAAAACAAGATTGGGGAATGATAATCGTAGATGAAGCTCAAAATATCAAAAACCCTGACACTGCACAAACTTTAGCAATTAAAATGCTTAAATCTGAAGTGAAAATTGCAATGACAGGTACTCCTGTAGAAAATAGATTGACAGAATTGTGGTCAATTTTCGATTTTATAAATCACGGATATCTTGGTAACTTGAGAGAATTCCAAAAAAGTTACGCAATTCCTATTGAAAGATTTAAGGAAAAATCGCGTGCCGCAAAATTAAAAATGTCCGTTTCACCGTTTGTTTTAAGACGTTTAAAAACAGATAAAAAAGTTATTTCCGATTTACCTGAAAAAATGGTGCTCAACGACTATTGTTATCTAGCAAAACCACAAGCCGTTTTGTATGAACAAACGTTAAATGAAATGATGGAGAAAATTTCAGGATTTACAGGAATAAACAGACGCGGAAATATATTCAAGCTTATTACAGCATTAAAACAAATTTGCAATCACCCTTACCAATTCTTAAAGGGCGGAGAAATGGGTAAAGAGCTTTCGGGTAAAATGGAAAAATGTATTTCAACGGTTCAAAATATACTTGAAAATGGTGAAAAGACCCTTATATTTACCCAATATAAAGAAATGGGCGACATATTGTGCAAAGTAATTTCTGAAGAATGTAATACGGAAGTATTGTTCTTCCATGGTTCATTAACCGTTCCTCAGCGTGAAGAATTAATAAACAGATTCCAAAATGATGATGATGCCAAAATTATGGTATTGTCATTAAAAGCCGGAGGTACAGGTTTGAACCTTACAAGTGCTACTAACGTTATACATTATGATTTGTGGTGGAACCCTGCTGTAGAAGATCAGGCTACAGACAGAACATACCGTATCGGACAGGACAAAAATGTTA